>NZ_JALHBK010000030.1:0-120675 GCF_031570565.1 Nonomuraea sp. 3-1Str | reverse complement strand
AGCACGGCCGCGGCGTCCGCGAGTACCGCGGCGGCCCCCTCCCCGCGCCGTGCTGGGCCGGGGGCCGCGGGCCCGCCGGCTCCGGGCCAGGTTGCAGGTGGCGCTGGCGCCGTTCGCCGACGCGCTGACGGAGGCGCCGCGCGTGCTGGCGCCGGAACGGCTCGCGCGGGTGGAGACGTGGACGGCGGCCTGGGTCAGCCGGCTGGTCGAGCGTCTCGCCGGGGAGCGGGACCCGGTCCGGGCGTACGCGCTGGCCCGCATGGCGCGCTTCGCGGGGCCGCTCCCGGCCGCCGTGGCCGCTGTCGCCGCCGTCCCGCGCAGGTCGCCGTTCCTGGACCCGGCCTTCGCCGCGTGGGCGCTCCGGTTGCCGCCGAACGCCCGCTACGACGCGGCCCTGCCCGCATCCCACCTGCGGCGCGCCGCCCTGGTCGTCTCACTCGTCCCCCGCACCGCCCGAGGCGCGCTCGGCTCCACGCCCGTACCGCTGAAACCCGCACCGGGGACCGGGACGGCGCCGGTGTGGGAGCCGGAGCGGGGCTTCGGGGTGGGCGCGTTCCCGCTCTGCCTCGACCACGGGATCCTCGCCCCCGGCGGCGGACCGGTGGAGCCGCTGGTGGCGGCCCGGCTGGCGGTTCTCGAAGGGTGGCTGGCCGGGGCCGGGCGGGTCAGTCGTTGAGGCCGAACCGGCGGTTGAACGCCTCACTGACGG
This sequence comes from Nonomuraea sp. 3-1Str, assembly GCF_031570565.1. Lineage (NCBI taxonomy): Bacteria > Bacillati > Actinomycetota > Actinomycetes > Streptosporangiales > Streptosporangiaceae > Nonomuraea > Nonomuraea sp. 3-1Str. The sequence continues at coordinate 119,966 of NZ_JALHBK010000030.1, read as the reverse complement.
GGCTGACGAACCGCCGCCGCACGGCCCCGCCCACGGCCGCGCGCAGCCGCATCGCGGGCGGCCACCAGGTGCGCCCGGCGGTGGGCCGCCAGAAGAACGTGACCGACGACGTGAGCCCCGGCCCCTCCACGAGATGCCCCCAGTAAAGGGGGATGTAAAGCGCTTCGCCCGCCCGTACGGTGCACCGCAATGGTTTGGTCCGCCGCAGCGGAGAATCCGGCGTGTCCGGCAAGGCCGAGAAATCAATACGGCTGAAATTGAACCGGTACGAATACCACGGGTGGTAACTCAGGAAGCGGTGATCCCGCGGCGGATACAGGAGCACTTCCTTGGCGCCGCTCACCTGGCACAGCAGGGCCTGCTCGTTGCTGTGGTAGTGCAGGGCGGTCACCGTGTCCCGGCCGAGGAACAGCGCCAGCCCCAGCTCGGGTCCCCCGGCCAGGCAGCCGGGCACCGACAGGTCGTCCGCCAGCTCCGGCAGCAGGTCGAGCAGCGGCACCTGGGCGAGATAGCAGCGCTCGGCCTCCCCCGGCGAGGTGAGGATGTCGAGGTAGCGGTCCATGCGCAGCGGCGCGTGCACCCAGCCGCCGTAGTAGGACCCGGAGGGGTAGAACTCGACGGGCACCCGTGTCTGCCCGGTCCGCTCGCGGAGGTAGCCGGGGTTCCAGCGTTCGAGGGCGGGCCAGTCGTCCAGCGCTCCCTCGATGAGGACGGGCCGGCGCATGCGTTCCAGCTCGCGGACGTCGCCGATGTCGGAGACGTGACGTCGTGGCACCTCCGCCGGGCGCCCGACCGCGCGGGCCGGCGGGCGGGCGCCTGTCTCGGACCTGTCCCGGATTCCCGGCCTGCCGTCACTGTTCACTGCCCTGGACTCCTCTCGTGGAGCTTGCCGTGGGGAGCCGCCTGCCGCGGAGGGCCGCGGCGACATGCCGTCCGCCGCGGGGCCGCCCGGAGCGACGTCGCCCACGACGAAATCCCGCCAGTTCTCCGTCTGCTCGAACGGCACCGGCGGAGCCTGCGGCGGGCCGTCGCCCGTGGCGAGCCACCGTCCCATCTCCGCCAGCAGCCGCTCGGCGTCCAGCCGCTTCTGGTCCACCGCGCCCGCCGGCAGCCAGGCGCGCAGCCGGTCGAGCTGCTCGCGCGCCTCGGGATCACCCGACCCGGCATCATCGGCGTGGTCAGCATGGGCAGGGTCGAGGAGCGTCTGCCAGTCCCGGTCCGGGTAGAACAGGTTCTTGGCGCGGGTCGTCAGCGCCGCGGCGACGTTCTCGCCGATCACGGACGCGCGGACGGCCGCGTCGAGCGTCGCCCTGATGTTCACCATCGGCTCGGACAGCGGCCGGTGCCCGCCCTGCGCGGGGGCGTGCAGCACCGCCACCTCGTCGTCGTCGGTCAGGAGGCCGAGGCGGTACTGCCGCGCCACCTCCCCCACCGGGATCATGCCGAACGGGGCCAGCTCCGCCGCCCGCAACGCCCCCATGCTCGCCGCCCCGTACACCCGGATCCCGAGGGAGAGGGCGTACAGGATCTCCTTGTGCCACACGGCGGGGACCCGTTCGAAGTAGCCGTCCACGATGCCGATGGCCGCCGGGCGCTCGTCGGCCGCGCGGTAGACGCTCCCCAGCTCGGCCGGCGGCCGGTAGTCGGCTCGCAGGATGCGGGAGGCCCGCTCGACCGGCAGCGTGGGCCCCAGGAAGATCACCGGCGGGCGCCGGGACGCCGCGCTCATTCCTCCCATGGCCGCCACCGCAGTCCGGGTACGACCGCCTTGACCACCGGGACGCCCAGGTCCTCCATCGTCAGGTCCACGACCACGGCGGAGCCGGCTCCCGAGGCCGCCAGCCGGGTGAGCAGCCAGTCCAGGTCCTCGTTGATCGTCGGATGGTCGACGTCGGGCACCTCGCCGTAGTCGCGCAGCGGCCGGTCCCGTACGGCGTCGCCCACGGCGCGCCGCTGCTCGGGGTCGAAGTACCAGCTCTGCCGGTCGCGGCCGATGTCGTCGCGGGACCCCACGATCACGGTGGCGCGGGCCTGCGCCGCCTCCGTGAGCGCGCGGGACAGCGCGACGGACCGGCGGGGATGGCAGCCGGAGCCCTGCGTCTGCGGCAGCGGGTGGTACCAGGGCGTGTCGGTCTCCAGGGCCAGGCAGTTGAAGACCGGCACCCCGGTCTCCGTGGTGAGGTCCCAGACGAGCACGTCGATCCCGGCGTGACGGAACCGTTCGAGGAGGGCCAGGCAGGAGGCGTCGCCGATCGACTCGGGCCGCACCATCCGCCGCGGGGCGAGCAGGTCGCCGGCGTCCTGCGCGGCCACGATGGCGTCCCGCTCGGCCAGCTCGCACAGGGCGTGGACCGTGGCCTCGATGAGGCTGTTGCCGGAGGCCAGGCCGTTGGAGCCGTTCTGCACGGCGTGGTCGCCGGGCGCGATCGGCAGCCGCCAGTCGCAGTGCACCGCCTCGTATGGCACCCACGCCGGCTCGCGCCGGAGCAGGTCCCAGCCGCGTACCCAGCGCATGGGGCGGTCCGGGGCGTATTCGCTGCAGGGGCAGCGGACGAGGGTCGCCGGGTCGAGGACGGCCTCGCCGGAGGCGGCGAGCGCGCGGTGGGTGTCGTAGCGGAGCGGGAGGTGGTGGGTCTCGGCGTGCCAGAGCTCGAGCGACTCCATGACGGCCGACACCCTCGCCGCGTCCGCGGTGACGCCCTTGCCCTGCGAGACGGCCAGGCTGCGCGCGGCGGGGCGGATGGCGCACCAGACCGGGATGCCGATGCGGTCCATGCCGGTCACGTTCGCCACGCGGGTGATGCCGGCGACGGCCATGGCCGGCGACACCCTGCCGAAGGTGCTCGCGGGGCTCACCGCCCGGTCCGTGCCGTCGCGGTACGCCTTGTGGATCGGCCGCGCCCACGCATCGGCCCACTGTCCGGATATTTCCCCAATAGCAGAACGAGAGATGAGATTTCCTCCCATATGGCCACTGCTGGCGGACGGTGTTGTGCGCGCGATCTTTGACCTATGCTGCCGACCGATAACCAAAGAGACAAGTGTGCGATTGGGGATATGAGTGCCCACGCGGACGTTTCATGACATTCCCCCGTCAAATGACGGAAGGTTCGAGGGGCGTCCGAGTGACGTGGTCGTGCTGGGCGTCCCCATCGACTCGGGGACCGGCGGACGGCCGGGCGCGCGCTTCGGTCCCGCGGCCATCCGTGAGGCGTCGGCCCTCATCTCTGGCAACCTCTACCACGTCGGGCTGGAGACCGAGGTCTTCGAGCACCTGCGCATCGTGGACGTGGGCGACGTGCCCGTCACGCCCGGACAGCATGACCGCAACCTGGACGCCGCCGAGAAGTGGCTGCGCGAGCTCATGCCCGTGGCCGAGCGGGTCGTCGTGCTCGGAGGCGACCATTCGGTGCTGCTGCCGGTCCTGCGGGCGGTGGCGGACAAGCACGGGCCGGTCAGCTTCGTGCACTGGGACGCCCACGCCGACACCTGGGACGGCGGCCCGGAGCGCCTGCTCACCCACGCCACGGCCGTCCGGCGGGTCATCGAGGAGGGGCTGACCAACCAGGTGTTCCAGATCGGGCTGCGCGGCTACGGCCCGTCCCGGGAGACCTTCGCCTGGGCGGGCGAGCACGGCGTCGAGCACTGGACCATGATGGACGTGGACGAGACCGGGCTCACGGACATCGTCCAGCAGGTGATCTCCACCGTGACCGGCAAGGTCTACATCTCCATCGACATCGACGTCCTGGACCCGTCGTACGCGCCCGGCACCGGCACCCCCGAGCCCGGCGGGCTCACGAGCCGCGAGCTGCTGGCCGGCATCCGCGATCTCGTCCGCGCCACCGACGTCGTCGGCCTGGACGTCGTGGAGGTCGCTCCCCCCTACGACCACGCCGACGTCACCGCGCTGGTGGCCAACCGGTGCGTGCTGGAGTTCCTGGCCGCCACCGCCCAGCGCAAGGCCGCGGGCTAGACCACACCCACGGAAGCCCTGGCGGATCAGGAGGCCGATCGGGCGGCGTACTCGGCGCACAGCCGGGCGTAGCTGCCGCCGCGCGCGATCAGCTCGTCGTGGGAGCCGTGCTCCACCAGCACCCCGTCGTCCAGCACGAGGACGCGGTCGGCGGCCTGCGCCGTCTCCAGCCGGTGGGTGATCAGCAGCACGGTCCGCCTGCCGCGCTCGGCGCGCAGCCGCTGGATCAGCGCGGTCTCGGCCTGCACGTCGAGCGCCGCCGTGGGCTCGTCCAGCACCCACACGGGCGCGTCGCGGTAGAGCACCCTGGCCAGGGCCAGCCGCTGCCACTGGCCGCCGGACAGCTCCCGGGACCCGGGGAACAGCCGGCCCACCGGGTTGTCGGCTCCGAGCGGCAGCTGCTCGACCACGTGGCTGAGCCCGCTGGCCCGCAGCGCGAAGCCGAGCCGGTCGCGGTCCAGCGGCCGGTCCGCCCGGCCCAGCCGGACCGACTCGGCCACCGAGAACTCGTAACGCCCGTACTCCTGGTACAGCACGCCGACCAGCTCCCGCAGCCGGGCCGGGTCCAGCTCCGCCACGTCGGCGCCGTCGACCAGGATCCGCCCGCTGACCGGGCTGAGCAGCCCGAGCAGGAGCTTGACCAGCGTGGACTTGCCGGCCCCGTTGGGCCCCACCAGCACGGCGAACTCGCCCGGCAGGAGCGTGAACGACGCCCCGCGCAGCACCGGAGGCCCACCTGCGTAGGCGTACCCGACCTGGTGGAACTCCACCGTGGGGGGCGAGCCGGAGAGGGCCGGCGGCCTCTGCGACGGGCGTTCGGCGGGCGGCTGCGGGCCATAAGCGAGCGCGACGAAGTCGGTGAGGTACGCCGCGTGCTCCTCGATGTCCACGACGATGGTGAACAGGTCCACGGTGCTGTTCATGAGCGTGCTGAACGCGGTGAAGACGAGGAGCAGCTCGGCCGCCGTCAGAGCGCCGGACGACGCCTGGCCGGCGGCGAGGAAGTACGCGACGACGAGGCACACGGCGCTGAGCACCCCCGCGACCAGCCCGCGGCTCACGTTGTGCCGGCTCGCGGCGACCACGGCCCGCAGCGCGCGCCGGCTGACGGCGTCGTGCATCTCCGCGAACGGCGCGGCCAGCGCGTAGCTGCGCACGTCCTTGGCGAGGTCGTGGCGGACGAGCAGCTCGGTGAGGTAGTCGCGGCGGCGCTCCAGCTCGGTGATGCCCCGGCGCGCCAGGTAGACGGCGCGGGCCTCCATCCGCCGCTGCACCAGCAGCGGCACCCCGGCGAGCAGGGCCAGGCCGATGAGCCGGACGTCCAGGACGGCCAGCACGCCCACCATGCCGGCCAGGGAGACGATCTGGCCGCCCAGCTCGATGAGGATGCCGGCGATGGCGGCCGGCCGCCAGGTCACCCCGTCGTGCGCCCGCGCGACCGCGTCGTACCAGGCCGGGTCGTCGAACCGCTCCAGCGGCGCGAACCCGGTGACCCGCAGCAGCCGCTGCTCGGAGGTGATCCCGACCAGCTCGGTCAGCTCCTCGCGGCGCACGGACAGCATCGCGCCCAGCGCGACGCGCAGCGCGGTCAGGCCGCCGAGCACGAGGATCCACACCGTCGCGCGGCCGTCCTCGCCGGTCGTGAAGGCGCCGACGATCTCGCGCACGATGAGCAGCAGCGCCGCCGGCAACGCGGACACCGCCGTGGACAGCAGCAGCACGAGGACCAGCAGCCTGGGCGACGCCTCGTAGCAGAGCCGGATCGCCACCCGGGCCGCGCCGGCCCCGCCCCCTGCCGTGGACCGGCCTGATGGTGTCACGTCCGGCCGGGCTCCACCTCGACGAGCCGCGAGACGGGGCGGGGCAGCAGCTCGTGCCAGCTCTCCTGCCGGTCGGGCAGCAGGAAGTCCACCTGCCGCACCCGCAACGGCACCCGCAGCCAGCGCCGCTCGGACCAGCCGGCCGCCAGCTCCTCCCAGCCGGGCACCCGGGGGTAGTGGTGCGGACGGAGCGAGGCGAAGCAGACCGGCTCGCGCGCGGACTGGTAGCGGTACTCGACGGCGCCCCGCAGGTACGGCGAGACGTTCTCGTCCAGGGCCCGCGTCGCCAGCGCGTGCATCACGACCACGTCGCCCGGCCCCAGCGCCGGGGCCCGCCACCAGCCGCCCTCCCCCGGCTCCACGACGGCCTCGACCCCGCCGGTGTCGAGCACGGTCAGCGGCCGCACGCCCGGCACGGAGCGTTCCCGCAGCACGCGCAGGGACCCGCCGTCCTCGGGGAACGCGGTGAAGGGCACCCAGGCGGTCAGCACGTCCGGGGTGCCCTGGACGTAGGTGTGCTCCTGGTGCGGCGGGATCCAGAAGCCCGGGTGGACGAGGCTGACCTGGCGCCGCGTGTGGTTCAGCAGCGGCTTGCCGAGGACGGCCCGCATCGCCTCGACGAGCCGCGGGGCGTGCGCGAGCTCGTGCATCAGCTCGACCCGCTGCAGGTCCTCGTACATGCGCCACCAGCGCGGGCTGCCGTCACGGCGGTTCGCGGCCGGACGCAGACCGCCGTCACCGTCGGTGTCCTCGCCGGTGGCCAGCCAGTCGTGCCGGCGCAGCACCTCGGTGAAGCGGGCGCGCAGCTCGGCCAGCCGCGCCTCGGGCAGCAGCCCCCGGAACAGGAGCATGCCGTCCTCCCGGAGGCGCCGCCGCAGCGCGACCGGGTCGCCGGCGATCGGCGTGGAGTCCTCGGCGGCCACGGTGACACCGTCGTTCTGCAGGCTCATCATGCTCTCCTGGGCGTGTCGCGGGTGGGTGGGCGGTTCACTCGTAGTGGTTGAAGACCACCGCGTCCTGCAGCCACGCGCTCCGCGCCCGCCAGAACGCCATGCCGTCCTTCCAGTCGGGGTTGACCTCGACGCGGAACATCCGCGCCCGCCGCCGCCGGAACTCCGCGATCGCGCCCTCCACCAGCGCGGAGCCGATGCCGCGGCGCCGGTCCTCCTGGCGGACGTACAGCTCGCGGATGGAGCCGATGCGGAAGTCGTTGACGGACTGGGTGTGGAGCTCCCCGGTCAGGAACCCGTCGATCCCGTTCGCGGACGCGGCCACCAGGCAGAACGACAGCTCGTCGGTGAGCGCGGCGCGCAGCAGGTCCCTGGTCCCGTCGAGGGGGTCACGGGTGAACGCCTCCACCTCCGCCACCTCGGGTCGCGCGGGCACCGCCACGCCCGGCCCCCACCGGTCGTAGGAGAGCAGGGGGACGTGCTCCCCGGCGTTGAGTCCCCACAGGACGAGCACCTCTTCGATGTCCTGATCGGTGATCAGGCGAACCTCGGACGGCAAGCGGCCTCCCTGGGCGTTGGACGGGGAAGGGGCAGAGGCTGTGGGCGCCGGGGCGGTCACTCCGCCTCGCCGTCGGACAGGGCGCCGACCGGGTGGCCGACGTACGCGGCGGCCACGTCGACGGGCAGCGCCTCGACCTCGCCGCGCACGTCCTCCTCCAGGAGCACGGACGGCTCGGCGCGCAGCCACGGCGCGGCCAGCAGTTGCCACAGCATCGGGCGGGCGGTTTCCGTGGTGTTCCGGGTGCCCCGGTGCCACAGCCGCACGTCGCGGACCAGCACGTCGCCGGGGCTCATCGGGACGCGCTCGGGCGGTCGTTCGCGCCGCCGCTCCTCCAGGAGGTCCTCCCGTACGCACAGCGAGCCGTGCCGGTAGACGTCCTGGGAGGCGAGCGCGTGGGTGCCCGGCCAGACCTCGATGCTGCCGTTGCGCTCGCCGGTGTCCACCAGCGCGATGTTGACGGCCAGCATGAACGGCGGGTGGTCGATCGGCGCCTGCGGCCACAGCGGCTCCCAGTCCGCGTGGACCGGCTGCGGCGAGGAGCCGGGGAGCACGGTGTGACCGTGGTAGCTGATCACGCGCGGGGCGGCCAGCGACGCCCCGCACAGGGCGAGCACGGCCGGGTGCCCCAGGAACGCCGCGACGTGCCCGTCGCGCCCGCCGGGGGGCCGGTGCCGCATGTGGCCGTCGTCGTAGGCCATCAGCGCGTCGTGGTGCTCCACCAGCAGGGGGACCTCGCCGAGCATGCGCCGGCCGACGTCACGGGCCCTGCCGGCCAGGCCGGTGCCCGTGAGCAGGACGGCGCCGTCGGCGGCGAGGGCCCGCGACGCGGCGTGCAGCCAGGCCGCCGGGTCGCCGGGGACGTCGAAGGCCCGGACGGACGGCGAGGGGACGGGTTCGTGCGAGTCACGCTGGTCTTGCTGGGCGACGGCCATGTGACCTCCGGCTCCGGAGACGGGCAGGATGCTATCAACGGGCTTCGCGGGCATGTCAATGATCTCCGTTCGGGCCCGGGGCGGCCTCCCAGTGGCGTTCGCCGGGCGTTCCCCCGCCGGCCTCGCGGGCGTGCGCCAGCAGCCGGTCCGGCCAGTCGTCGTCCCAGAGCATGGGGTGCTGCGACCGGTACGCGGCGGCGGCGGCGATCTTGCGCCGGCAGTCCTCGCCGGTCAGGGGCGAGACGGCCGGCCGGCCGCGGGCGGCAGAGGCGGGCTCCGACGGCTCCGCCGCCGGTTCGAGCGCGTACGGCAGGTCCTCGTACCAGCGCGCCCGTGGCGTGGACGCGGCGTCGCGCAGCGCCGACGCGCAGGCGCGGGCGGTCAGCACGTGGTCGAGATGGCCACCGACCGCCGCGGGCGCGTGCACCTCCACCGGGGCCAGCCGGGCGATCCAGCCGCCCAGCTCGCCGGCCACGGCCTTCTCCAGCGCGACGTCGTCCGTTCCCGGCGCCGAGAACAGGTCCTCCCCGACGACGCAGCGGGGCGATCCGTCGGCGGTGCGCCGGTACAAGGCGTCGGTGAAGTCCAGGTGCGCGTGCTCGGCGCCGAGCGCCGCGCACGCGCGGACGTCCTCCGCGCGGCGCAGCCGCATGCCCGCCGCCGCCGTGTCCGCCGCCGCGCCGGGCACACCGGGCGCGCCGGCCGCGCTCGCCTCGCCGGCGGCGTCGGTGGCGGCCGCCCGCCACCAGGAGTGGTACAGCTCGGCGAACGGCGGCATCGGGTCACCGTCGCAGCCGGCGAACACGGTCAGCACCACGACCCTGGCGCCCTGCCGGGTCAGCGCGGCGATCGTGCCGCCCCAGGACAGGACCGCGTCGTCGAGGTGCGCGGACACGACCAGCACCGGCCCCCGCGCGCCGTCCGGCCCGCTCATCGGGCCGGCTCCGTGAGGCGCGACCACAGCGACCGGTACCGGGTCTCCCAGGTCAGCTCACGCCCCCGGCGCAGCGCCCTACGCCCCAGCTCGGCCCGCAGAGCGGGCTCGTGAAGGAGGCGTCCGAGCTGCCGGGCGAGGTCGCCGGGCCGCCGGTAGTCGAAGTACCGCACCGCGTTCCTCCCGACCTCGGGCACTCCCCCGCGCGCGCTGGCCAGGCACGCCAGGCCGCTGGCCATCCCCTCGGTGAGGACGAGCGGGCTGGCGTCCTCGCACAGCGACGGCACGCAGAGCACGTCGGCCTCCCGGTACACGCCCCCGATGGCGGCGCGGTCGACGAACGGCGAGAACTCCACCCGGTCCCCCAGCAGCGACGCCCGGCGCTTCACCTGCCGCTCGAACCGGTCCGGCGCCGACGACGCGCACAGCCCGGCGTTGCCCACCACCCGCAGCCGGAAGCGGGCACCGGCCCGCGCCAGCTCCAAGCACGCGTTGATCAGCGCCATCGGCCCCTTCTCGGGGGCGAGCCGGCCGGCGAAGAGCACCACCGGCACGTCACCGGAGCGCCGGGCGGCGGGATGGAACCTGGCCGGGTCGTGCCCGTTGTGCACCACCGCGACCGCCGAGAGCGGCAGGCCGGTGCCGTCGAGGAACCGCTCGGCCACGAACCGGCTGACGCACACCACCAGGTCCGCCTCGGCCACCACGCGCGCCCGCTCGGCCGGCGGGAACGACCGGAACATGTCGGCGTGCAGGTAGAGGCACACCCGCGCCCGAGGCCGCAGCCGCCGCAGCTCGGGGACGGCGGCGACCGCGTTGTGCAGCACGACCGGGCCGCCGAACTCAGGCGGCAGCGCCTCCACCGCGGGCCGGACGAACCTGGCGTAGTGCTCGCGGCGCCCGCCGCGGGCGGCGGCCTCGTCGTCCTCGCGCCGCTCCCGCTCGCCCAGCGTCTCGCCGGGACTGTCGTACGGCAGCAGCCGCACCCCCGACGGCAGATGCTCACCGGCGCGGTCGGCGACGATGACGGTGGCGCGGCCGTGGCGGGCGTGCTCGCGGGTCAGCTCGGCGGCGACCGTGCCGAGGGAGCCGCCGCTGGCCGGGGAGTAGACCTCACCCGGCGGGAGCAGGTGAGCCCAGGCTCCGGTCATCACCGGTCCCGGGCCACGAGGGCGAGCCGGGAGCCGATGGTCACCAGGCGCTCGTTGCCGATCATCAGGGGGGCCGACAGCAGGTCGCGCACGAGCCGGGCCACGGAGTGGGGGCCGTCCTCGGAGTAGCCGGCCATGCCGCACACCCGCAGGGCGGTCAGCGCGACGTCCACCGCGATCTCCGACATGGCGAGCTTGAGCGAGTTGACCCGCTGCGCGAAGGCGGCGGTCGGCTCCGCGTCCCCCGCCAGGACCTGCTGCGCGGCCCGCGCCGTCTCCGCGAGCTGCGCCTCCACGGCGGCCAGCCGCCACCGCATCTCGGCCAGCCCGCCGCTCGGCGGCTGCGCGGACTCGCCGCCGGCACGTTCCCTGGCGTGGCTCACGGCCCGCTCGGCGGCCTCGGCGGCCAGGCCATACCAGACACCCGACCACAGCACGTGGGACAGCGGCGTCATCACCCGCGCGACCAGGTCGCCGAACGGCACCGGCAGGATCCGCCAGTCCTCGAACCCGGCGCGGACCCGGAGGGCGGGGCTGCACGTGCCCCGCATGCCGAGGGGGTTCCAGCCGCCCAGGACCTCCAGGCGCGCTTCGGCGGCGTCGACGAGCACGGCGACCTGGTCGCCGGCCGGCGAGCCGGGCTCCCGACGGGCGCTGACGAGGAGGGCGTCGGCCTCGCCTCCGTAGGAGACGGTGGTGGCGTGCTTGTCCAGGCGGGCGGACGGGCCGTCGCGCTCGACCGCGCACACGCTGGTGCGCAGCGCCCCGCCGACGCCCGCCTCGCTGGTGGCCGAGGCGACGAGGAGCTGGTCGCGGACGACCCTGTCCACGGCCTCGCGCAGCTCGGGACCCTCGTCGCAGGCCAGCAGGCAGGCGAGCTGGACCTGGTGCATCGCCCAGATCATGGCGGTCGCGCCGCAGCCGCGCGCCAGCCTGGCGGCCATCCGGGCGAGCGCGGGCACGTCCGCGCCGAGGCCGCCGCGCTGCACCGGGGCCGCCGCGGAGAGCAGGCCGTGCGCGCGCAGGGCCCGCAGCGCCTCCTTGGGGAAGCGCGCGTCCCGGTCCACCTCGGCCGCGTGCTCGGCCAGCACCCCGCCGGCGAGCTCCCGGCAGATGCGGTCCCCTGTACGGTCCCCGCCCTCCGTCACGCGGGGTCCTCTGCCCGGGTGAGGCTCACGACCGCGTCCGTGACGGCCGCCAGCGACCGGAACGTGTCCCGGGTCAGCAGCTCGTCCGGGAACTCGACCCCGAACTCGTCCTCCACGGCCACCATGACGCCCACCATGGCCAGGGACTCCATCCCCAGCTCCCACAGGTCGGCGCCGGGCTCGACCGACTCGATCACGCCGGGCAGCACCGCCCTGCCGGCCAGCAGGTCGCGCACCCTGCGCTCCACCCGGGTTCGCTCGTCGCCGTGTACGGCTCTCGAAGGCACCGTGCTCATCCTCTCGGCGTCCATCCTCTCGGCGGTCAACCTCTCGGCGTTCGACCTCTCGGCGGTCAACCTCTCGGTCCTGTCCGCACAGCGGTCGCGAGGGACACCCCGGCCGGGCGGCCGGCGTCCAGCCCCACCGGCCCCATCTCCCCCGAGACGCGGGCCAGGACGGCGCCGGTCGAGCGCAGCACGTCCCATTCGGCGGGGTCGAGCAGCCCCCAGCGGAGCATCGCCCCCACGATCAGCGGGTCGTGCGGCACCCACAGGCCGTCGTTCTCGATCTCCGCCCAGTAGTGCAGGACGGAGAACGGCGGCGACAGGATGACGCCCTGGGCGAGCCGGATCGGCAGCCCGCGGCGGCGGCCCTCCCGCACCAGGAACAGCGAGCCGCCGGTGCAGTCGGCGATGCCGGTGCGCCCCACGAAGTCCGGGTCCATCCCGACCGTCATGGGCAGGCGGACGAACCTGACGCGGCCGAACTCCTCCAGCAGCTCGGCGGCCCGCGGCTCCGGCCGGGGCCACGAGGCGGGCAGCTCGAAGCGGGCGACGGCCGAGCCGCCGGGGCAGGGGGCCCACCCGGTGGGCAACAGGACCTGGAAGTCGCACACCGCGTCGTCCTCGTCGCCCGGCTCGTGCGCACACTCGGGGACGTACTCGATCTCGGCGCGCACGACGGTGCCGGCGGGGGCGCGCAGCCCCTTCGCCCAGGAGGCCGGGCCGAACGTCCACAGGGACCGCGCGCCCAGGTCCAGCGAGACGTTGAGCAGGTCGAAGTGGTCGAAGCCGGTGGGCCGGCCCAGCCCTTCGGCGAGCATCGCGGCCAGCACGCCGGGCGGCAGGCCGTAGTCGCGCCCGGCCGCCTCCCAGGGCACGTCGAAGCCGCGGGCGGCGTCCGGGACGAGCCGCAGCGCCCGCAGCGTGTCGTCCGGAACGGCGCCGGTCACCGCCACGTCCGCCGGCGCGCCGCTCATCGCGGGTCCCGCCCGGCGGCGGCGATCCCGGTCAGCTCGCCCACCCGGTCGGGGCGTACCTCGCCGAACGCCGCCTCGACCAGCAGGCGCTCGATGCCGAACAGCACGTCGCGCACGGCCTGGGGACCCAGGTAGCGGGAGTCGGCGTGCAGGGTCAGCCGCAGGGTCTCCGGCGTGTCCTCCGCGTACAGGGCGAACTTCTCCTGCTCGACCGCGGGCTCCGGCAGGAACACGCTGTCGCGCGTCGCGGCCCGTACGGACTCCTCGCCGGTGGAGCCGGCCCGGTGGGCGGCCAGGCGGCGGTCCGGCCGCATCTCCTCGCGCATGTCGTTGAACACGCAGGACAGGTCGAGCCGCGCACCGCTGCGCGCCTCGGCCTCCCGCATGATCCGGCGCAGCTCCCGCTTGTCGTACAGGCTGTGGCGGTAGGCGCGGACGGAGGCCGTCCAGGCCCGTGCGACGACGTCGCGGAAGCTCGTCCCGCCGAGGTCCAGCGAGACGAGCGCGCCCTGGATCATGCAGGCGACCGCGCGCCGCTCCTCCTCCCGGGTGCGGTTGGCGCAGATGAGCCGTACGGCGCACTCCGGCATCCCGGTGTACGCGCCGAGGACGAGCCCTGTGGCCGCGAGCAGGACCGCCGTGCCGCTGACGTCGTACCGGACGGCCTGGAGGTTCAGGGCGAGGTCCGCCGCCCGGGAGTGGAGCACGGCCGCGTGGTAGGCGGGCGGGCCCGGCTCCGGCTCGATGGGGAACATCGTGCGGGGCACCGTCTCCAGCCGGGAGCGCCAGTACGCCAGGGCGCGCGCGAGCCGCCGCGCCCCCTCGGGGGACGCCTCGTAGCGGGCCTGCTCCAGCGGCTGCCGGGCGGCGGGCGGCGGCGGCCGGTCCAGCCCCTTGGCGCGGGCCTCGACCATCGCGGTCAGGTCGGCGACGAGGTTGCGCACCCCGGTGCCGTCCGCGGCCGTGTGCGCCACGCTCAGCAGGACGGCCAGCGGCTCCCCCGAGCCGTGGAAGATCGTGGGACGTAACGGCAGCTCGGCGGAGAGGTCGAACGGCAGCCGCTCGACCACCCGCCGGCGCTCGGCCAGCGCCTTCCACAGCGCCGCCCGGCCCGCCTGTCCGTGCGCTTCCTCCGGGGCGTCGAGGTCGACGAGGCGGACGGTCAGCTCCCCGGAGCCGGTCACCGTCTGCGTCAGGCGGCCGTCGGCGTCCTCGGCCAGGAGGGTGCGCAGCGACTCGTGCCGGCACACCAGGGCGCCCAGCTCGGCCAGCAGGTCCTCGACGGACGGGCCGGGCGGCACCTCCACCTCGCCGGAGGGGTTGAAGAACGCCTCGCGCGGGTCCTTGTCGGTGATGTCCAGCCACATGGACGCCTGCCCGCAGGTGGCCGGCCCGGACCCGGTGCTCTGCCCGGCGAACCGCACCGGGCGGTGCGTCACCCCTTCCACGGCCGCTCCCCCGCCTGCGAGCGGAGCGGCGGCGTACGCTCCGACTGCTCGCGCAGCCGCTCCTGGACGTCCTGCGCGAAGTCGCTCCAGATCTCGGCGCACTGCAAGGCCATGTCCGCCACGATGGGAGCCAGATGCGTGGGGACCGCGTCCACCAGCTCCGACTGCATGTCCCTGGCGATCACGTGGCTGTGCATCCAGCGGAGCAGGTGCCGGCCGGCCTCCGACAGCCGCAGCGACGGGTCGCGCTGCAGCGACCTCAGCCGCAGCAGCGCGTCCGCCTGCTGCCCCGCCACCCGCCGGCGCGCGTCGGCGGCGGTGCCGGCGGGGTTCCGGGAGACGGCGCTCCGGACGGCGCCCTGGACGGCGTCGTCCGGGCCGGCGGTCCCCGGCACGCCGCCGAGACGCTCCGTGACGCGCGGCGCCATGGGGTCCTCGCCGCGCCGGATCCGCTGGCGCACGGCGTGGGCGGTGCCGACCGAGACGGCGGCGTCCGCGGCGATCTTGCGGAGGGAGGCGTCCGGGTTGGCGGCGATCACGCGGGCCGCGCGCAGCCGCCCCTCCTCGGCGTTCAGCGGCCGGCGACGGCCGTCCTTGCCGATGCGGGCGTTCAACTGTGGAGTCTCAGCGGTCGAACAGCGGCGCAGGCCGCTCACCGTCTTCGCCGACAGGCCCGCGACCTCGGCGACCGCCCGATCCGACATGCCCGGATGGGACTCGAGGATGCGCATCGCGGCCACGCGCCGGTCCTGCAGCGACAGCGGCATGCCATGGGCGGTGTTGGCCCGGACCGCCGCCAGGAAGGCCGCCTCGTCGCTGCCCTCGAAGAACCGCACGAGGATCGTCTGACGGCCGTTGAGTATCGCCGCCCCCAGGCGGTGCATCCCGTCGATCACCCGCATGGTCGCGCGGTGGACCAGGATGGGCGGGAGGTCGTCGTCGATCTCGGCCAGCCGGCGCACGTGCTCCTCGTCCACCCCCAGGACGCGCGGCGAGTCCCCCCTCTTCAGCAGCTTGATGTGCACCGCGTACACCTGACGCGGCTCATCACTTTCACGGTCTGACTGAACTCCCACATTTCCCCCGGTGTGTGAGACGGCCACCGGTGCGAGCCCGCGTCGGATGCGGACGACGCTTGCAGGGCACATATGACAGCACACAAGATCCGGATAGTCCATAACGCAGCTTTTGTTCCACTGGACCGATGCATCCTTCAATTACGTGCTATCTGTCACGCAATAGTGACTACTAGTAATAGTTCGCTGTTTGACGTGATCGCCGGGTTCGTTGCTAGCCTGTGGACATCGCGGAGAATGATGCATCCCAGGAGCTGCAGAACGCCGTGCGGAACGCCTCGGCCTTTTATCGGTCGACCGATGTGTGCGTCATCGGCAGCGGTCCGGGCGGCGCCGTCACGGCTCACCTGCTGGCCCGCAGCGGCCTGCGGGTGCTGCTGCTGGAGGAGGGCGACCGGATCGGCCCCGGCGCGACGCTCGACGCCCTCGAACCGGGCTGGGAGCCCGCCCTGGTGCGGACGGGACGGCGCCGGACGGTCCCCCTCGGGCGCCCGTGGTCGGCGCGGGGCCTGGGCGGCGGGATGGGGCTGTTCGCCGGCATCGGCTTCCGGCTCCGGCACGTCGACTTCGACGCTCGCAAGCATGTCGCCGACGACGCCCTCGACCCCCGCTGGCCCCTGGCCTACGCGGACCTGCGCGAGCACTACGACGAGGTGGAGGGCCTGCTGGGCGTGGCCCGGGCCCGGGGCGCCGACCCGCTCGAACCCGACGGGGCCGGCCCCCCGCTCCCCCCGCACCCCTACAGCCCGCACGGCCTGCTGCTCGCCACCGCGGGCCGCCGTCTCGGCCTGCGCCCCTTCCCGACGCCCCTGCTCATCAACTCCGCCCCGTACCGGGGACGCCCCGCCTGCGACCGCTGCGGGCCGTGCAACGAGCACGCCTGCCCCTCGGGGGCGAAGGCGGACCTGGTCTCCACGCTGCTCGACCCGGCCCGCGAGGAGGGCTCGCTGGTGGTCGCCACCGGAGGCAGGGCGCTGCGCGTGCACGCCTCAGCCCTCGACCGGGCCGGGGCGGTCGAATGGCTCGACCGGCGCGCCGGGGTCCGGCGCACGACCCGTACCCGGTGCGTGGTGCTGGCCGCGAACGCCGTGCAGTCCTCGGCGCTCCTGCTGCGCTCCCCCACCCGCTGGTCGCCGTCGGGCCTCGGCAACCGCCACGGCGTGGTCGGGCGCGGCCTGTGCTTCAAGGTCAGCGGCTACGCGGCCGGAACGGTCCCCGCGCCCGCCCGGACGGCCCACGCGCTCGGCGGCCCGTTCTCGACCGTCGCCTTCTCCGACCACTACCTCGACGACGCCTGCCCCAGCGGCCTGGGCGGCGTCCTGTACGAGGCGAGCCCGGCCGAGCGCGGCCCCCGCGAAGGGACGATGCCGCTGCGCGTGCACTATCTCGCCGCCGACCAGCCGATGTGGCGCAACCGGGTACGCCTGTCCAACCAGAGAAACGGACTCGGCACCAGAAAGATACTAATGGAGTATGAAACACATCCATTAGATAGAACACGGCTCGATTACCTGGCCGAACAGGCCACAGAACTTCTTATTTCCGCGGGGGCCACCCATATCCGGCTCGAAGCGTCCGGATACGAACGCGGGAGCCGCCATCTGCACGGCGGCTGCCGCGCGGGAGACGATCCGCGCACCTCCGTGGTCGACGCCGGCGGGCGGATTCACGACCAGGAAAACGTCTATGTCGTGGACGGCGGATTCTTTCCCTATCCCGGCGGTGTTAATCCGACGCTCACCATCCTCGCCAACGCCTCCCGAATCGCCCGGCGGATCGCCCGGGACCTCGCGACGGCCGCCATCTGACCCGAGGGAGAACCCCCATGGCCCGTACAGCCCACGTCCCCCACACCGCCGCCGCAGACGCCGAGGAGACGGCGGGCGAGCCCGCGCGCGCGGGCTCGCTGGCGCGGCCCCGCTCGGGGCCGGTGTTCGAGCGGGCCTCGGGCGCGCGGGTGTGGGACACCCAGGGCCGCTGCCACGTGGACCTGTCCTCGTGCAGCGGCGCCGCGCCGCTCGGCGCCGGGTACCCGCCCGTGGTGGACGCGGCGGTCGCGGAGCTGCGCCGCGGCGGCGGCATCCTGCCGGAGGCGACCTCGCCCCTGCGCGAGGAGGTGGCGGACCGGATCGTCGGGATCTTCCCGTGCGCGCAGGCCGTCGAGTTCTTCCGGACGGGGTCGTGCGCCACGACCGCCGCGGTCCGCCTGGCCCGGGTGCACACCGGCGCCCGCACGGTGCTCACCTCCGGCTACCACGGCTGGCACGACTGGCAGCTGCAGTACCGCCCCTCTCAGGGGCTGCCGGACCGCGACCCCGACACGGCCGACTTCGGCTACGACCTGGACCTGCTCGACCGGCTCGCGCGGCGGCGCGGCGACCTCGCCGCGGTGATCGTCACCCCCGAGGTGAACGTCTTCCCTCCCGCGTTCGTCCGCGAGGTGGAGCACATCACCCGCGCCCACGGCGGCCTGCTCGTCCTCGACGAGGTCATGACCGGCTTCCGCTACGCCTGGGGCGGCTACCACGCCGCCGCGGGAGTGAGCCCCGATCTCGTCACGCTGAGCAAGGGCCTGGCCAACGGCTTCGCCCTCTCCGCCGTCGCCGGGGACGCCGCGGTCATGGGGGCGGCGCGCCGGACCCACCTCGGCAACACCTACCAGCGCGAGGTCACCCCGTTCGCGGCGGCGCTGGCGACGCTGGACGCCGGCGCGGGCGGGGCCACGATCCAGGCGATGCGGGCGGCGGGCGAGCGGCTCATGCGCGGGCTGGACCGCCTGTTCGAGGAGGCGTCCGTGGCGGCGTGGGCGCGCGCCTGGCCCACCATGTTCGACGTCGTGTTCGCCGACGCGGAGCTCGGGCGGCGCTTCTTCGGGTCGTTGCGGGACAGCGGCTACCCGATGGAGTACGGCCAGCGCTTCATGCCGTCGGCGGCGCTGACGGACGAGGACGTCGAGGGGTTCCTGGACGCCGCCGCCCGCGCCCTGCCCCGCGCCCTGCCCCGCGGCGCTGCGGGAGCGCGTGGGGACGGCACGGCGGCCGCCGTCCCCTACGCCGCCGAGCACTTCGCGGCCACCCGGGAGACGGTCGAGCGCTGGTGGAGCTCCGCCGCCCCAACGGCATGATCGTGAAGACGTGCCCCGCCGCCGCCCGGCCCCGTTAGGGTTCTCGCTGTGGATCACGAGGAGCAGCAGAGCGAACCGGCCGACGTACGGACCCTGGCGGCGGCGAGCGGCCTGGACCCGAGGCGCGCCTTCGAGGTGCTGTCCGCGCTGGGCGACGGGTCGTGGTGGACGCTCGCCGACCTGGTGCGGCGGACCGCCACGTCGAGGCGGTCGGTCGAGGCCGTGCTGCGCGAGCTGCGCGCCGAGCGCTCCGGCGACCGCTTCCGCCTGCCCCCGGAGCGGGCGCGCGGCCTGCTGGACGGCGACCGGCCCGCCGGCCCCGCCGGGCCGGTCGATCACCTCCTGCCCGGCCACGCGGACGTGGTGGAACGGATGGCGAAGCTGATCGCGGGCGCTCCGCGCGCCAGGCAGGCGC
Source organism: Nonomuraea sp. 3-1Str (assembly GCF_031570565.1). Lineage (NCBI taxonomy): Bacteria > Bacillati > Actinomycetota > Actinomycetes > Streptosporangiales > Streptosporangiaceae > Nonomuraea > Nonomuraea sp. 3-1Str. Next base: position 101,172 of record NZ_JALHBK010000030.1, on the reverse strand, counting down.
TGGACCACGTCTCCGCCACGCCCGAGACGGTCGTGCGGCGGGCGCTGCTGCTCGGCGCGCGGTCCTGGCCGCCCGGCGCGCGCGTGCTGTGCGTCGGCGACCACGACCTGACCTCGCTCGCCATCGCGCTGATCCACCCCGGGGCCGAGGTCGCGGTGGCCGACATCGACGAGCGCATCCTCGCCTACATCGACGCGTGCGCCGACGAGCTGGGCCTGTCCGTGCGGACCAGGTGGGCGGACCTGCGGCTGGGTCTGCCGCCGTCGCTCCACGGCTACGCCGACGTCGCGGTGACGGACCCGCCGTACACCCCGGAGGGCATCGGGCTGTTCGTCGCCCGGTGCGTGGAGGGCCTCCAGGACCAGGAGCAGGGCCGGGTGCTGCTGGCGTACGGCGCCAGCGAGCGCACGCCGATGCTCGCCCTGAAGGTGCAGGGCTCCCTGTCCGAGCTCAACCTCGCCTACGAGGCCATGTATCCCGATTTCAACAGCTATTTCGGGGCGGAGGCCATCGGCTCGGCCGCCGACCTGTACGTCCTGCGGCCCACCACCAAGTCGAAGCCCGCCGTGGCCGCGCGGGTCGAGCGCTTCAGCGCCGCCATCTACACCCAGGGGCCGCAGTCGGTGGAGAGTCAGGCCGGCCCCGGCGACGGCCGCCTGACGGCCGAGGCCACCGACTTCGCCCCCGACCTGCTGGTGGGCGACTGGCCGGCCGGGTTCCTGTCGCGCACGCCCCGGGTGCGCCTGACCACCTGGCTGGCCAAGCCGTACGCCGCCTCCCCCGGCCGGGTGGCGATCGCCGTGCCCGCCGGCCTGGAGGCGGCCCTGCCGCGCCTGCTCCTGGCGGCCAGGGCCGGCCACGTCCGGGCCTTCCCCGCCGAGCCGCCGGGGGACGTGACGGCGCTCGCCGAGCTCCTGTCGCCGGTCTACGAGCTCTCCGTCCAGGGCGCCGCCGTCGACGCCGTACGCCGTGAGCCCACCGGCGACGCCGCCGGCCTCCTGCTGCGGCGGCTCCTCGACCGGGCGCACGGCAAGCTGGTCAACACCTGGCGGGAGGCGCTGACCGGCGCCGACTCCGGGCTGACCAAGCGGCAGGCCCGCGACGTCGTCCTGCGGACGGCCCCCTGGGCCGACGGCGTCACCGCCCTCGAACTGCCCGTCCACCGCCTCGCCGAGCTGGGCGAGGCCGTCCGCGCGACCCTGCGGGCCGCGGCGCCGGAGAGCTGACCGGCCCCACTCCCAGCGCCAGGGCTCACAGCGCCAGGGCGGCGCGCACCGGGGCGGGCCAGCGCTCCGGTGCGGGGCCGTGAGCGTGGTGCAGGGCCAGCAGCAGCCGTTCCAGGCCGACGCCCAGGCAGGCGGTGTGCGCGGGCGCCCCGTCGGGGGTCCGGATGCCGAACGCGGCGCCGAAGTGCTCCTTGTGGTAGTTGACCGACACCACGGCCTGCCGGAGTCCGTCCGCGACGCCCGCGGCCAGCTCCCACTTGAGCCCGTCGGCCCGCTGCGCGGCGGCCAGCAGCCGGCCCGGCCGCCCCCAGAAGGGGTCGTTCGCCGGCCGCGCCTCGGCGGGCACGCCCAGGGTCTCCAGCCAGCGGGCGAGCCGGTCGAGCCGGTCGTCGCGCCAGGTCACGCACTGCTCCGGCGCTCCGAGCCGTACCGTCTCGAACATGCGGAACGATCGCAGGCGGCCGGGCTCCACCGTGGCCTCCTGCCGGTAGCAGTCGGCCAGTACGCTCAGCTCGGCCGGCCCGGCGAGGACGCGCCCCTCGTACAGCGGGTACACGTGGTAACAGGCCGCTGGGGTGAGCACCAGGTCCGTTGCGGTCGCGCCCTGGCTGACCCCGGCGAGCAGGTGCGGGAACGACGCGGCGTAGCCGGCCCGTTCCGCCACCGCGGCCCCCAGGACGGGCGGCGCCCGCAGGTGCCGCTCCGCCTCTCCCGCGCACAGCCGCCGCAGGGCCAGGACCACGGCCGCGAGCACCTCCTCGGCCGTCTCGGCGGTGAGAAGCACACCCGGCGCCGCGGCCGGAGCGAGAAGGGGCGAGGCGGCGGCCTGAGCCGGGGACGGCGAGGCGGCGGCGTCGGCCGGGGGCGGCGAGGCGGCGGCGTCGGCCGGGGGCGGCGAGCCGGTCACGCTCCGCTCCGCGCCGTGCCGCAGACCACCACGGGGAACTCCGCGCCTCCGGCGTCGCCCGCGCCTCCTTCCGGCAGGCCGGCCTCCTCGGCCGCCAGGCCGTACAGGAAGGCGGTGGCATCGCGCAGGCCCCCGTAGCCGCGGCACCGCACCGACTCGGGCCCGAAGACGTCGGCCAGCAGGTCACGCAGGCCCGCCGGGGTGAACCGCCACCGGTCGGCCATCAGGGCGTCGTCCACGGGGTCGGTGCGGCTGATCCCGGGCACCGTCACCAGCACGGTGCCCGACGGGGCCAGGCTGCGCCGCACGTTGAGCAGCGCGGCGCGCGGGTCCCGTACGTACTGGAGGGTCTGCACGAGGAGGACACAGCGGTAGCGCCCGGCGGGCAGGGAGCCCGGCTCCGACAGGTCGGCGATCAGCGTCGCGTCGTCGTTGCCCGGGTCGATGTCCACGACGTCCACCCGTGGCTCGTCGCCGGCGAACCTCCGCGCGTAGACGTCCTCACCGATCTCCAGCAGCGGTGGCCGGATCAGGTGGGCGCAGGCGGTCAGGAAGGCGTCGATGTGGACGCGGTCGACGGGAGTCCCGCGGTCGTAGCCGAAGCAGTCGCTGGAGGGCTCGTCCCTGCCCAGCACTCCCCATGACGACGGCCGGAGGTCGCCCATCCGCACTCTCCTCTGCCATGATCCAGCGGGCACGCGAGGGGCCAGCATCGCACCCCCGCTCAAGATCGGGCAATGTTCGTACGGCGCGCGAGGGCTCAGCGTTCGGGCAGGGTGGGGTGCGGTGCGAGGTGGGCCAGGCCGGCCATGGAGGTGGTGATCGCCCAGCGCTCGTGGTCGCGCCAGGCGCCGTCGATGAACAGCAGCTCGGGCGAGCAGCCCTCGCTGCGGAAGCCGGCGCGCTTGACCAGGTTCAGGGAGGCGTGGTTGGCGGGCTGGATCTGGGCCTCCAGCCGGTGCAGGCGCAGCTCCTCGAAGGCGTGGCGCAGCACCAGGCCGAGTCCTTCGGACATGTACCCCTGGCCCGCGGTGGGCGCGAAGGCCGCGTAGGCGAGGGAGGCGGACTGGAAGCGGCCGCGGATGATGCTGTTGATGTTGACGACGCCGGCGATGGCACCGGTGCTGCGCAGGCAGACCAGCAGCGCCTCCTCGCCGGGCTGCTCGTACCGTGCGAGGTAGGCCCGGAACGCCTCCGGGGTGGAGGGCATCGACATGTACGGCGCGTGCAGGGCGGTGCTGACGTTCACCAGATCGAGGAACTCGTCCTGGTCGTCACCGGTGAGCGGGCGCAGGGTCACCCGGGGGGAGCCGTCCGCCTGCCGAGCCTCGTCGTGTTGTGCCATGGGGGGACAATAGCGGTCATCCTGGCTGGGCCAGCGTCCTGATATCATGTCCTTCATCACCTAAGCCTTCTCGGTTCGGATTCGCGGCCCCGAGGAGGCTTTTTTCATGACTTCACACATCAACACCGCAGTCGCCGCAGGCACCTGGAAGCTGGGTGACCTCACGGTCAATCGCGTCGGGTTCGGTGCCATGCGTCTCACGGGCAGCGCCGCGTTCGACCTGGGCACGCCGAGCGACCGCGAACGCTCGATCAAGGTGCTCCGGCGCGCGATCGAGCTGGGCGTCAACCACATCGACACCGCCTCGTACTACTTCTCCTCGCTGCGCTCCGCCAACGAGCTGATCAACCGGGCACTGGCGCCGTACCCGGACGACCTGGTCATCACCACCAAGGTCTGGCCGGGCCGGGACCCCTCGGGCGCATGGTGGTGGGCCACGCCGGAGCAGTTGCGCGGCCAGGTCGAGGAGAACCTGCGCCAGCTGGGCCGTGACCACCTGGACGTGGTGAACCTGCGCGTCCCCCCGAGCCGGAGGACCGGCTCGATCGCCGAGCACTTCGGGGCGCTGGCCGACCTGCGCGACGCCGGGCTCGTACGCCACCTCGGGATATCCAACGCCACGCCCGAGCAGCTGGCCGAGGCCCAGGCCGTCGCGCCGGTGGTCTGCGTGCAGAACCCCTACGGTGTCGGCGCGCCGGCCGCGGAGCAGGAGTTTCTGCGGGCCTGTGGTGAGCAGGCCGTCGCCTTCGTGCCGTTCTTCGCGATCGCCGGCGCCGGGCGGGAGGCGGGCGCGAGCGCGACCGACAGCGAGAGGGTGCTCGCCGTCGCCCGCGCGCACGGTGTGACACCCGCGCAGGTCCGGCTGGCGTGGACCCTCCACCAGGGGCCCCATGTGCTGGCCATCCCGGGCACCGGCGACCCGGATCACCTGGCCGACAACGTGGCCGCGGGCGCGCTGCGACTCTCGGAGGACGAGATGGCGCGCCTGTCGGCCCCTCACCAGGACAGCGAGTAGGGCAGGACGCCGGCCGGTGACCGTTCTACCGCTCCGGGGCTACCGCTCCGGGTCACCGGCCGGCCTGGCGGCCCAGCCGCCGTACTCATAGTCCGTGTACCGGCCGCCCTGATAGTGGTCGGTGTACGGTCCCAGCTCCTCCGCGAAGTCCTCCGCGTCGTCCATCGGCGCGTATCCGAGAGCGCTCGCCCCGGCGCTCTGCGTCCACCACGACCGCGCGTTGCGCGAAACGCCGTAGACGACCACGTGTCCCAGCCCGGCCGGCGCCGTCAGGCAGGCCCGGTAGAGCCGGGCCGCGTCGGCGTGGCTCAGCCAGGTGTGCAGATGACGCGGTTCGGTGGGACGCTCTTCGAAGGACCCGACGCGCACGGAGATCACGTCGAGGCCGAAGCGGTCGGCGTACAGACTGCCCAGCGCTTCCCCGAAGGCCTTGGCCGCGCCGTAGAGCCCGTCGGGCCGGGCCGCCTCCCGCCCGTCGAGCAGCGTCCCCGCCGGGTAGAAGCCGGTGATCCGGTTGGAGCTGGTGTTGACGACGCGCCGGACGCCCTCCCTGCGGCACGCCTCGAAGACGTTGTGGACGCCGTGCAGATTGGGCCCCTCGATGGTGTCGAAATCGGTCTCGTCGGCGACGCCTCCCAGGTGCACCACCGCGTCGACGCCGCGCACGGCGGCTCGCACCTGCTCCAGGTCGGTGAGGTCAGCCGGGACGAACTCCTCGTACGCGGCGAGCCCGGCGATGGCGCGGACGTCCGAGAGCCGCACCTGGGCGATCTCCGGCAGCAGGCCGCGCCTCAGCGCCCGCCCGATGTTCCCGGCCGCTCCGGTGACGAGGACGCGTGCGGGAAGCCCGGTCATTCCGGCTCACCGATCGTCGGCAGCCCCCTGAGGTAGTTGCTGCGCGTCGCCCTGGCCGCGCCGAGACCGTCGCGGGCGGCGACCGCTTCGATGATCTCGTCGTGCTCGCGGGCGGAGCGCCCGTCAGGTCCCCGGTTGCGGAAGTACAGCGAGACGGTCCGGCTGGTGTGCAGCTCCAGCGAGTCGATCGCGGAGGTGAGGAACCTGTTGTCCGCCCGGGAGACCAGCACCCGGTGGAAGGCGAGGTCGGCGAGGCGTGCCCGGCCGACGTCGCCCTCTCGCAGGGCGTCCAGCAGTTCGTCGTTGTGGGCACGCAGGGCGGCCACGTCGTCGCCGGTGGCGCGGGGCGCGGCGAGCTGGGCGGCCAGCGCGTGCAGGATGCCCAGCGGCGCGATGATCAGCTCAAGGTCGCCGGCGTGCGCCTCGGCCACCTTCGGCCGCCTGCGGGGCGGCATGGCCACCACGCCCTCGCGCTCCAGCTGGATCAGCGCCTCACGGACAGGGGTCCTGCTCACGGAGATCTCCTGGGCGATGGTGGCGTCGTCCAGAACCTCCCCCGGCGGCAGGTGACCCTCGACGAGGCGGCCCCGCAGATAGGCGTATGCCACATCCCGCGCCGAAGTGACCAGATGCTCCATGCCTGACAATATATTGTATTTCAGAGATGGGTGGCGGGGCCTGCGGATCCGTTCCTGACCGGTCGGGTGTGGATCTTGGCCATGCACGCGGGTAGGGCCCCGCCCTGGTCATGACTCCGGGCCCGGTAGGCGCTCGGGCTCTCGCCGACCAGCTCGGTGAAGCGTGAGCTGAACGACCCCAGCGACGTACAGCCGACCGCGAAGCAGACCTCGGTCACCGAGAGGTCGCCGCGCTCCAGCAGCGCCTTGGCCCGCTCGATGCGGCGGGTCATCAGGTAGCTGTAGGGCGTCTCGCCGAAAGCGGCGCGGAAGCTGCGGGAGAAATGACCCGGCGACATCAGCGCGTCACGCGCCAGCGCCGGGACGTCGAGCGGCTCGGCGTACTCGCGGTCCATCCGGTCGCGGGCCCGCCGCAGCCGCACGAGGTCGCCCAGATCCTGGCGTTTCACCTGACCAGGTTCCCACACCCCCGAGATCAGCGGCGTGACGGGACAGGTCGCGGACCGGTCAGGAATGGAGAAGCGCCGGTCGCCGAGCCGCATCTAGCGTAGGCGTCATGGCGGTCACGCCGGTGTGACCCACGACCTCAAGGAGTGACCATGACGGGCTCTTCCACCCAGGGCATCAAGACCGTGCTGCACCCTGTGTCCGACCTGGCGAGGGCCAAGGCGGTGTACGCGGCGCTGCTCGGCGTACAGCCGCAGACCGACGAGTCCTACTACGTCGGCTTCGAGGCCGAGGGCCAGCACATCGGGCTGGTGCCGAACGGCGGCCCCCAGGGCATGAGCTCGCCGGTGGCCTACTGGCACGTGCCCGACATCGAGGCGAAGCTGGCCGAGGTGACCGCGGCGGGCGCGGTCGTGAAGGAGGCCGCGCACGACGTCGGCGGCGGACGCCTGGTGGCCACCGTCACCGACCCCGACGGCAACGTCCTCGGGCTGCTTCAGGACCGATGAGCGCCGGCCCCGTTCCCACGCGCGGGAGAGGGGTGACGGTGGATATCAGACATACTTCTCAAAGCTAGCCAGACTCGGCCAGGCGGGCCCGTTCAACAGATGGACCGACAGATAGATGGAGACACGATGAGCATGGCCACGAGGACGGACACGCCGCCGACGGCGCCGCACGCCGCCGACAGCCACGGTCTGATCCGCGTGTACGGCGCGCGGGAGAACAACCTCAAGGACGTCACCGTCGAGCTCCCGAAGCGCCGGCTGACGGTGTTCACCGGTGTCTCCGGCTCGGGCAAGAGCTCGCTGGTGTTCGGCACGATCGCCGCTGAGTCGCAGCGGATGATCAACGAGACCTACAGCACCTTCGTGCAGGGCTTCATGCCGACGCTGGCGCGGCCCGAGGTCGACGTCCTCGACGGGCTGACGACCGCGATCATCGTCGACCAGCAGCGGCTGGGTGCCGATCCCCGCTCCACCGTCGGCACGGCCACCGACGCGAACGCGATGCTGCGCATCCTGTTCAGCCGGCTCGGCCGGCCGCACATCGGCTCTCCCAAGGCGTTCTCCTTCAACGTCGCCTCGATCAGCGGAGCGGGCGCGGTCACGCTGGAGCGCGCCGGCAAGGCCGTGAAGGAGCGACGCAGCTTCAGCATCACCGGCGGCATGTGCCCGCGTTGCGAGGGCACGGGCTCGGTCACGGACTTCGACCTGTCCGCGCTGTACGACGGCGGCCTGTCGCTCAACGAGGGCGCGCTGACGATCCCCGGCTACAGCATGGACGGCTGGTACGGCCGCATCTTCCGCGGCTGCGGCCTGTTCGACCCGGACAAGCCGATCCACGCGTACACCGAGGCCGAGCTCCACGACCTGCTCCACAAGGAGCCGACCAAGATCAAGGTCGACGGCGTCAACCTGACCTACGAGGGGCTGATCCCGAAGATCCAGAAGTCGTTCCTGTCCAAGGACCGGGCGTCGATGCAGCCGCACATCCGGGCGTTCGTGGACCGGGCGGTCACCTTCACCACCTGCCCCGACTGCGATGGCAGCAGGCTGAACGAGGGTGCCCGGTCCTCGCGCATCGGCGGGATCAACATCGCCGACGCGTGCGCGATGCAGATCAGCGACCTGGCCGAGTGGGTCCGCGGCCTCGACGAGCCGTCGGTGGCGCCGCTGCTGGCGACGCTGGGGCAGACGCTCGACTCGTTCGTTGAGATCGGGCTCGGCTACCTCAGCCTCGACCGGTCGTCGGGCACGCTGTCGGGCGGCGAGGCGCAGCGCGTCAAGATGATCCGCCACCTCGGCTCCTCGCTCACCGACGTCACCTACGTCTTCGACGAGCCCACCACGGGCCTGCACCCCCATGACATCCAGCGGATGAACGACCTGCTGCTGCGGCTGCGGGACAAGGGCAACACGGTGCTCGTCGTGGAGCACGAGCCGGAGACGATCGCGATCGCCGACCACGTCGTCGACCTCGGCCCCGGCGCCGGCACGGCGGGCGGCACCCTCTGCTACGAGGGCACCGTCGAGGGGCTGCGGGCCAGCGGCACCATCACCGGCCGCCACCTCGACGACCGGGCCCCCCTCAAGGAGACGGTGCGGACGCCCACCGGCACGCTGAAGATCCGCGGCGCGACGGCGCACAACCTGCGCGACGTCGACGTCGACATCCCGCTGGGGGTGCTCGTGGCCGTCACCGGCGTCGCCGGCTCCGGCAAGAGCTCCCTCGTGAACTCGTCCATCCCCGCCGGCGCCGATGTGGTGTCGGTCGACCAGACCCCGATCCGCGGCTCGCGACGGAGCAACCCGGCGACGTACACCGGGCTGCTCGACCCGATCCGCAAGGCGTTCGCGAAGGCCAACGGCGTCAAGCCGGCGCTGTTCAGCGCCAACTCCGAGGGCGCCTGCCCCGCCTGCAACGGCGCCGGTGTCATCTACACCGACCTGGCGATCATGGCGGGCGGCGCCCCCCCCTGCGAGGAGTGCGACGGGAAGCGGTTCCAGGCATCGGTGCTGGACCACCATCTCGGCGGCCGCGACATCAGCGAGGTGCTCGCGATGTCGGTGACCGAGGCCGAGGAGTTCTTCGCCGCCGGCGAGGCGCGCACGCCGGCCGCGCACGCCATCCTGGGCCGGCTCGCCGACGTGGGGCTCGGCTACCTCAGCCTGGGCCAGCCGCTCACCACGCTGTCCGGCGGCGAGCGCCAGCGGCTCAAGCTGGCCACCCACATGGCCGACAAGGGCGGCGTCTACGTCCTCGACGAGCCGACCACCGGCCTCCACCTCGCGGACGTCGAGCAGCTGCTCGCCCTGCTCGACCGGCTCGTCGACTCCGGCAAGTCGGTCATCGTCATCGAGCACCACCAGGCGGTCATGGCGCACGCCGACTGGATCATCGACCTCGGCCCCGGGGCCGGCCACGACGGCGGCCGGATCGTCTTCGAGGGCACACCCGCCGACCTCGTCGCCGCCCGCTCCACCCTCACCGGCGAGCACCTCGCGGCCTACGTCGGCGCCTGACGGCAAACCCTCGCCGGGGCCCTCACCAGGGACCGGAGAGTCGGGGAGGCGGCCGCGGGCGGCGAGACTCCGCCGCCCGCGGCGTGCACCCTCACCGCGACGTCACCGGGACGTCGAGGTCAGCATGCCGTGCGGGTCGAGCACGTACTTGCGCGCCGCGCCCTCGTCGAACTCGTGGTAGCCCCGCGGGGCGTCGTCCAGCGGGATCGGCGTGGCGTTGACCGCCTTGGCGATCTGCACCCGGTCGTGCAGGATCGCCATCATGAGCTGGCGGTTGTACCTCATGACGGGGCACTGGCCGGTGACGAAGCTGTGCGACTTCGCCCAGCCGAGGCCGATGCGGATCGACAGTGAGCCGTGCTGGGCGGCCTCGTCCGCCGCGCCCGGGTCGCCGGTCACGTACAGGCCCGGGATGCCGAGCGCGCCACCCGCACGGGTGACGTCCATCAGCGTGTTGAGCACGGTCGCGGGCCGCTCCACCTCCGACTCGTTGCCGTGGCCGCGGGCCTCGAAGCCGACCGCGTCCACGGCGCAGTCCACCTCGGGCTCGCCGAGGATCTGCTCGATCTGGTCCTTCGGCTCCCCCATGGCCACGTTGACGGTCTCGCAGCCGAAGCTGTGCGCCTGGTCGAGACGCTCCTTGTTCAGGTCGCCGACGATGACGACGGCGGCGCCGAGCAGGTACGCCGAGCACGCGGCGGCGAGCCCGACCGGGCCCGCGCCGGCGACGTAGACGGTCGAGCCCGGCTTCACCCCGGCGCTCACGCAGCCGTGGAACCCCGTCGGGAAGATGTCCGCGAGCATGGCCAGGTCGAGGATCTTCTCCATCGCCCGTTCCTTGTCCGGGAACTTCAGCAGGTTCCAGTCCGCGTAGGGCACCAGGACGTACTCGGCCTGGCCGCCCACCCAGCCGCCCATGTCGACGTAGCCGTAGGCGGATCCCGGACGGTCCGGGTTGACGTTCTCGCAGACGCCGGTCTTGCCCTCCTTGCAGTTGCGGCAGCGTCCGCAGGCGATGTTGAACGGTACGGACACGAGGTCGCCGGTGTGGATGTACTCGACGTCGGAACCGGTGTCGATCACCTCACCGGTGATCTCGTGGCCGAGGATGAGCCCGTGCGGGGCCGTGGTGCGTCCGCGGACCATGTGCTGGTCGCTTCCGCAGATGTTCGTGGCGACGGCCTTGAGTATCGCCGCGTGGGGCAGTTTGCGTCCCACGTTGCCCGGGTTCACCCCTGGGCCGTCCTTGAGCTCGTAATCGGGATAATCGGTCTCGCGTACCTCGACCTTGCCTGGACCTTCGTAGGAAACGCCCCTGTTACCAGGCATGACGAGCCCCCTCCCTCACGCGAAGTTGCGGATGGTCGTGCGATGTTCGCGGATGGGCATCACCTCTCGTGGCCGTGGCGCCAGCGGCGGCGGATGCCGTGCCCCACGCGCTCGTCGATGTGGTCGTGCTCCGGGCTGCGGGCCGCCGGGATGTCCCCGGCCGCGCCATGCGCCGCCCGCCCGGGCTCGGTGCCCTGCGGCTCGCGGGCGCCGACGACCTCTCCGGCCGTCCCCTGCTCGGCCTCCTCGGGCACCTCCCGCGCCGGGCGTGCCACCGCGTCGTACACCAGCACGGCGACCACGGCCCCGACGATCGGGCCGATGACGTACACGCCGAACTGCGCCCAGGGCGCGTGGCCGCCGAACAGGCTGGTCGTCAGGTACGGGCCGAAGGTGCGGGCCGGGTTGACCGAGCCGCCGGTCAGCGGGCCGATCACGAAGATCTCCCCGGCGACGGCCAGGCCGATCATCCATCCCGCCCACCCGGCCGGCGCGCGCCGGTCCACGGCCAGCGCCATGATCGTGAGCAGCAGCAGGAACGTCCCCAGCGCCTCCAGCAGGATGCCCTGCCCGTAGCCGACACCCGGCCCCAGGACTGTCTGCCCGGTGCCGAGGGCGGCCGCCCGGCGGCCGAAGCCACCCACGATGAGCAGGCCGCCGGCGAACGCGCCGACGAGCTGCGCCACGATGTAGAGCGGCACCTCCGACCACGGGAACCTGCGGCCGGCGGCGAGCGCGATGGTGACGGCCGGGTTGATGTGGGCGCCGGAGGTGGTGCCGAAGGCGTAGACGACGAGCGCGATGACCACGGCGAACGACAGCGAGATGAAGCCGAGAGCGGCGTAGGTGAGCGTGCCGTGCCCCATCACCAGCGCCGCCACCACCGCGCCGGGTCCGAAGAGCACCAGCAGCATCGTTCCGATGGCTTCCGCGACGAGACGCCGCGGTAGGTCTCCAACCATCGCAACCCCCGATGACGATGGTTCACATCCCCGAAAGGAGAGCCCCCCAATTTCCGAATATATACCTGAATCGGGCCCCTGAGCAGGTCAGACGAGACGCCGATGGGTGTCGTCCAGACGCTGGGTGAGACCGGCCCTGTCGAGGTGTTCGAGCAGGGGGACGGCCACCCGGCGGCTCGTGCCGAGGACGGCTCGGGCCTGGCTGACCGTGAACGGCTGCGGCAGGCGCCCCAGCAGCTCCGCCGCCCGCGCGTCGGCGCCCGGCAGCAGCACGATCCCGTCTCCCACGCGCAGCAGCGCCCCGGCCCGCTCGGCCGCGGCCAGCTCGCGCGCGCCCAGCCCCAGCTCGGCCAGCCGGCCCGCGTCCGGCGCCTGGAACGGCCGGTCCGCCAGCTCCCGCCTCAGCCGCTCGACCGCCCTGGCCACGGGTGCGGGCAGGCCCGCGGGTCCGGCGGCGATCCGGCCCGCGGCGACGGTGAGCGGCGGCCGTACCAGCGCCGCGACCAGCCGCCGGTCGGGCAGGCCGAGCGCGTGGCGAGCCGCCTCGACGGGCATGCCGGGCTCCAGGGGGTGGGCCGCCGCGTGCCGCCGCACCACGTCCTCCAGCCGCCGGCCCTCCTCGGCCCAGCGGCCGGGGTCGGCGTACCAGCCGTCGCACACGGGCTGCGGCGCTCCTTCCGCGACGGCGGCGGGATCGACTCCCATGGCGCGCAGGTCGGCGGCGCGGAGCAGCCCGTGAAGACGCAGGGCGAACGCCGTCCCGGGCACCGCACCGCCCGGCGGCCCCGTCCCGGGCCCTGCCGCGTCGAGCGCCGGCGTCCACGGCGCGGCTCTCCCGGGCGCGGCCGTCTGCTGGAGGGCCGTCTGCTGGAGGGCCGTCTCCTGGAGGGCCGTCTCCTGGAGGGCCGTGGCCAGCAGGGCGGCCCGTTGACGGGCCGCGCCTCGGCGGCGCAGGGGCGGAGGGCGTACGTCGAGGACGGTCGCGCCGGCGAGCACCCGCACCCCGGAGCGGTCCCGCCCGGGGTCGCGGCCGGGATCGCGCAGGAGCAGCACGTCGCCGAGGTGAAGCGGCAGCGGCCGGGCCAGCCGCAGCCGCGCGAACGGCCCGCCCAGGGGCCCGCCGAGGGGCCGCACCTCGCACGTCACCGCCGCCGACCCCACATGCACGGTCAACCGCCCCGGCAACGCCCACCCTGCCCGTCCGCCCGGCCGTCCGCCCGGCCCGCCGTCGAGGTCGTCGCCCGGCTCACCGCCCGCGCCGCCGTCCGCGCCGAGGCCGTCACCAGGCGGGTGATGGTCCGTGCGGCGGGGAGCGCCGACCGGCGAGACCCGCACGTCCACCTCCTCCGTGTACGTCCACCGGCCCGGCGTGACCAGTGTCTGCCCCCGTTCGGGGACGTCATGACCGCGCAGGTTGACCGCCACCCGGGCGACCGCGGACACCTCGACACGCGGCTCCTTCAGCGACTCCAGCGCCCTGACCCGCACCGGCTCCCCGGCGAGCAGCAGCTCGTCGCCCACCGTGATCGTTCCGGCGGGCAGCGTGCCGGTGACGACCGTGCCGCTGCCGGTCACGCTGAACGCCCGGTCCACCCACAGCCGGACCGGGGCCGCCGGATCGGGCGGCGGCAGCGCGGCCACGAGCCGGTCCAGCGCCGCCCGCAGCGGGTCCAGCCCCTCCCCGGTACGCCCGCTGACGACCACCGTCTCGACCCCGCCCGGACCGCCACCTCCGGAACCGGCCGCGTTCAGGCGGGCGCGGGCCTGCTCGGCCGCCGGCCCCGGGTCGGCCAGGTCCGCCCGGGTCACCACGAGCACGCAGTGCCGCACTCCCAGGGCCTCCAGCGCCACCAGGTGCTCCTCCGACTGCGGCATCCACCCCTCGTCGGCCGCCACCACGAACATGACAGCCGGCACCGGCCCCACCCCCGCCAGCATCGTGGCCAGGAACCGCTCGTGGCCCGGCACGTCCACGAACGCGAGGCGCTCCCCCGAGGGCAGGACCGTCCAGGCGTGGCCGAGCTCGATCGTGAGCCCGCGCCGCCGCTCCTCCTCCAGCCGGTCGGGCTCCATGCCGGTGAGCGCCCGTACGAGGGTGGACTTGCCGTGGTCGACGTGGCCGGCGGTGGCGACGACGTGCGTCATGCCGGCGCTCCCCCTCGGTCTCCGCCGGCTCCTCCTGACGGCCGTGCCGTCGCCGCGCACGCCAGCACGGCCCGTACGAGGTCGTCGTCGTGTTCGGGCGGGACGGCGCGCAGGTCGAGCAGCAGGCGGCCGTCCTCGATCCGGCCGACGACCGGCGGGTCGCCCGTCCGCAGCGGGGCGGCGAGCCGTTCGGGGAGGCTCACGGCGGCGCTCGGCAGGGTCACGCCGGGCGCGCCGCCCCCGCCCACCGCGGCGACAGTCGGCACCGCCCGCGCGTCGAGCCCCAGGGCGGCCGACGCGGCGGACAGCCGGCCGGCCAGGGCCGCGGCGCGCTCCGCCAGCGCGGCGGGATCGGCGCGCAGCGCCCGCCGGACCGGGGGGACGGGGCCGCGCAGCGTCGCCTCCAGCGCGGCGAGCGTCAGCTTGTCGACCCGCAGCGCGCGGGCGAGAGGATGCCGCCGGCAGCGTTCGACCAGGTCGTGGCGGCCGAGAAGGAGGCCCGCCTGCGGCCCGCCGAGCAGCTTGTCGCCGCTGGCCGTCACCAGGTCCGCGCCCGCCTGCAGCATGCCGGTGGCGTCGGGCTCGGCGGGCAGCAGCGGCTCGCGGGCGAGCAGCCCGGAGCCGATGTCCACGACGACGGGCACGCCCAGCCCGGCCAGCTCGGGAACCTGGGCGGAGCCGGTGAAGCCCTCGATCCGGAAGTTCGACGGGTGGACCTTGAGCACGAAACCCGTCTCCGGCCCGACGGCGTCCGCGTAGTCGCGGACGGAGGTGCGGTTGGTGGTGCCGACCTCGCGCAGCCGTGCCCCGGTGGAGACGAGCAGGTCGGGGATGCGGAACCCGTCGCCGATCTCCACCAGCTCGCCCCTGCTGATCACGATCTCGCGGCCGGCGGCCAGCGCGGTGGCCGCGAGGACGAGCGCGGCGGCGTTGTTGTTGACGACGTGGACGTCCCCGGCGGCGGGGACGGCGCGGGCCAGCGCGTCGAGCGTGCTCCGGCCGCGCCGCGCCCGGACTCCCGAGGCCAGGTCGAACTCCACGTCGGCGTGGCCCGCCGCGGCGGCCATCGCCTCGACGGCGGCGGCCGACAGCGGCGCCCGGCCGAGGTTGGTGTGGACGAGCACGCCCGTCGCGTTGAGGACGGGGCGCAGGCCCGTGGCCCGCGCCGGGAGGGCGGTCACCGCCGCGTCTGCCACCTCCTCGGGGCCGATCTCACCCCGCCGCGCCCGCTCCTGGGCCCGCGCCACGGCCTCCTTGACGACCGCCCGGCCCAGCCGCCCGGCGGCCTCGGCCAGCCGCGGGTCGGCGAGCACGGCGTCGGTCCGCGGCACACGCCTTCGCAGGTCCACGTTCCGAACATAAGCGGAGGCGGACGGGAATCGAACCCGCCAGGCCGAGGACCTCGGCCTCGTCGGTTTTGAAGACCGCGGGGGCCACCAGGCGCCCAGACGCCTCCAAGGGAGAACCTACCCGCGGGCGGGTACGGGTCGAGGCGGCACACACCGACGCGGACACACCTGTGCGAGGCCAGCGTGAGCGACATGGGCGACATGGGCGACCTGGACGACACGAGCGACATGAGCGACGTAAGCGACCTAAGCGACGCGGCATGAGCGACGTGAGCGGCATCAGCGACTCGAACGGCTTGAGTGTCGGCGCTGCGCCCACGGCCCGCCCGGGACCGGGCGCGGTCCGGCTGACCGGGTACGCGCACGGCGGCGGCTGCGCCTGCAAGATCCCGCCCGGCGAGCTGGAGACCATCGTCGCCGCCCTCGCCGGCACGCCCGCGCCCGTGTCACCGGCCGGTGAGCTGATCGTCGGGCTGGACGACGGCGACGACGCGGCCGTGGTGCGTCTGGACGGCTGCCGGGCGGTGGTGGTGACGGCCGACTTCTTCACGCCCGTGGTGGACGACCCGTACGACTGGGGCCGGGTGGCGGCGGCCAACGCCCTGTCGGATGTGTACGCGGTGGGCGGGGAGCCGCTGGTCGCGGTGAACCTGCTGGGCTGGCCCCGCGAGCGGCTGCCCCTGGAGCTGGCGGAGGAGGTGCTGCGCGGCGGCCTGGACGTGGCGCGCGCGGCGGGCTGCCACGTCTCGGGCGGCCACAGCGTGGACGACCCGGAGCCGAAGTACGGCATGGCGGTCACGGGCCTGGCCGACCCGGAGCGGCTGCTGCGCATCGGCGCCGGCCGGCCCGGCCTGCCGATCTCGCTGACCAAGCCGCTCGGCGTCGGGGTGCTGAACACGCGGCACAAGGCGACGGGCGAGGTGTTCGAGCAGGCGGTCGCCGCGATGACCACGCTGAACCGCGACGCGTCCCGGGCCGCCCTGGCCGCCGGGGTGGAGTGCGCCACGGACGTGACCGGGTTCGGCCTGCTCGGCCACCTCTACAAGCTCGCCAGGGCCGGCCGGGTGACGGCGGTGGTGGACGTGGCGGCGGTGCCGTACCTGGAAGGGGCCCGGGAGGCGCTGCGCGACGGGTACGTGAGCGGCGGCACGCGCCGCAACCTCGACTGGGTACGCCCCCGGCTGGATCCCGGCGGCTACGGCGAGGACGAGCTGCTGCTGCTCGCCGACGCCCAGACCTCCGGCGGGCTCCTGGTGGCCGGCGAGATCCCCGGCGCGCCGGTCATCGGCGAACTCGTCCCCTTCGAGGGGCCGCACCTGCGCCTGCGCTGACCGCACTCCGGGACGACGTCGCCGGCCGGTGACGGCCCCCGGGGTGGGAACCTTCCGGTGCCCTACCGGGACACGTACTGCCGGACGAGCTCCTCCGTGGTCCGCGCGACCTGGTCGAGGTCGCCTCCGAGCCCGACCAGCAGCCGGGCCGCCACGCTCTCACCGTCGCGGACGAGCGCGAGCAGGATGTGCTCGGTGCCGATGTAGTCGAGGCCGCGCTGCAAGGACTCCCGGTTCGCCCCCTGGAGAACCTGGGTGGCCGGCGGGGTGAAGGCCAGGTGCCCCGGCGTGGCGGACCGGCCTCGGCCCTGGCTCTCCTCGACCTGCCGGCGCACCTCTTCAAGGGTCAGGCCCATACCCTTGAGGACCGCGGCGCCCACGCCCTCGCCTTCCCGGATCAGACCGAGGAGGACATGCTCGGTGCCGATGTGGTCGTGGGCGAGCATCCTGGCCTCTTCCTGGGACAGGACCACCACACGCCGCGCCCGGTCGGTGAACTTCTCGAACATGCCGCCGCTCCTCGCCAAAAGTCACTCAAGCCCGGGCAAACCGGTTCCCCTCCTTTCCGCATGCTAGTGGGACACACCGCCGCGCCGGGCGCCCACGACAGTGGTGAGACGCCGGGGTATGCGGCGAAGACAGCCGGCCATTCTTCGCGTCGTCCGGCGTTCCTAGGGTCGACCGTGACAGATCGAACCATCTGAGGAGCGTCCCCCATGCGTGCTGTCATCCAGAGTTCTTTCGGCGGCCCCGAGGTCCTGCGCGTCGTCAAGGCCGACCGCCCGGAGCCGCTGTCGGGCGAGGTCCTGGTCCGGGTGCGGGCCAGCGGACTGAACCCGGTCGACGCCGCTGTGAGGTCCGGCGCTTACCCGCTTCTCGGTCAGCCGCCGTTCGGCGTCGGCTGGGACATCTCCGGTGTCGTGGCGGAGGCCGCTCCCGGCGCCCGGTACAAGGTGGGCGAGGAGGTGTACGGCATGCCGTTCTTCCCCCGCGCCGCGACCGGCTACGCCGAGTACGTGGCCACCCCCTCACGCCAGGTGGCCCGCAAGCCCGCGTCCCTGGACCATGTCCAGGCCGCGGCCCTTCCCCTGGCCGGGCTCACCGCATGGCAGGGGCTGGTGGACGCGGCGGGCGTCCAGGCGGGTGACCGGGTGCTGATCCACCGGGCCGCGGGCGGGGTCGGCCACCTGGCGGTGCAGATCGCCAAGGCCCGCGGCGCGTACGTGATCGCGCTGGCCAGCGCGGGCAAGCACGAGTTCGTCCGCTCTCTCGGCGCCGACGAGGTGATCGACTATCAGACGGCCGACTTCACCGAGGCGGTCCATGACGTGGACGTCGTCCTCGACTCCAACGCGCGGGGGGAGAGCTCGCTGGCCGTACTCAAGCCCGGCGGGATCCTCGTGAGCATCATGGAGCACGCGAACGCGGAGCTCGCCGCGCGAGTGGAGGCCGCGGGGCGGCGCTTCGCGGGTGTGTCGGTCGAGCCCGACTACGCGGCGCTGGAGGCCATCGCCGCGCTGGTCGACGCCGGCGCGATCCGCCCGCACGTCCAGGAGACCTTCCCGCTGGAGGAAGCCGGGAAGGCGCACGAAGTGCTGGAGGGTGGCCAGGTCCGCGGAAAGCTCGTCCTGACGGTATAAATCACGACATGGACATCCTCGCCGGCGCGCTGGAGTCGATGCGGACCGGGCATCCCACCTCCGTCCGCACCGACGGCCACGCGCCGTGGGGGCTGCGGTTGCCGCCCGCCGCGGGCGCCGGCTTCCACGTGGTGTTGCACGGCTCGTGCTGGCTCGTCCCCGAGGACGCCCCGCGCCTGGAGCCGATCCCGTTGGGCGTGGGCGACGTGGTGTTCCTGCGCAGCGGCTCCCGCCACGTCCTGGCCGACCACCCCAGCACTCCGGGCGAGGTGCCGGGACCGGAGCGCTACACCAGGGCTCCACCGATCGGGTCGGTCGTGCTCGGCGGCGCCGGAACCCGCACCACCCTGCTGTGCGGCAACTACCACCTCGACATGGCCCGGCCGCACCCGCTGGTCCGGCAGCTGCCCGAGGTGGTCCACCTGCGCACGCGGCACGGCCGGCATGTCGAGCTCGGCGCCGTGGTGCGGCTGCTCGGCGCGGAGCTGGAGAATCCGCGTATCGGCTCGGAAGGCATCGTGCCCGCGCTGATCGACTCGCTGCTGCTGTACATCCTGCGCGCCTGGCTGGAGGACCAGCCCGCCGAAGCGGAAGGCTGGTCCGCCGCGCTCCGCGACCCGGCGGTCGCCCCGGCGCTGGCGGCCGTCCACGACACCCCCTCGGCTCCGTGGACGGTGGAGTCCCTGGCCGTACGGTCCGGGCTCTCCCGCGCCGCCTTCGCCAGGAGGTTCACCACCCTGGTCGGCGAACCGCCCATGGCCTACCTGACCCGCTGGCGCCTGACGCTGGCCGCCAAGCTCCTGCGCAACTCCGACGTCCCGCTGCTCACCGTCGCCGCCCGGACGGGCTACAGCACGGAGTTCGCCCTGGCCAGGGCGTTCAAGCGGGAGTACGGCATCGCCCCCGGCGGCTACCGCCGCCAGGCCAGGGCCGCCTGACGGACTCACGCACTCCGCACGCGTCCCGAGCCGCCCGCCGAACCTGGAGGACAGCTCACGACTCCCTTCGGGAACGCGCGGGTGACCGCTTCCATGCGGTTGGAGACCTGCAGCCGCCGGTAGGCGTTCTCCAGGTGCTTGCGCACGGTTCCTTCGGACACGCCCAGCCGGCGGGCGATCTGGAGGTTGGTGTGTCCCACGGCGAGCAGGTGCAGCAGTTGCCACTGCCGGGGCGTGAGCCGGGGAGCGGGATGCCGGCGCCGTTCGGCGTCCAGGTATGCCTCGTGCAGGTGGGCCGCAGCCGCCGCGGGAAGCGCGGCCGCGCTCGACCTGGGCCTGCACATCGTCCGCTGCGACTATGGCGCGGAGGTCGCCAACTCCGTGAGCCGACGGCTCGTCTTCGCCGCACACCGCGACGGCGGGCAGCGGCAGTTCGTGGAGCGTCCCGTGCCCGACGTGCCGGATGAGTCCTTGGCGCCTGTCCTCGCCTGCGGAGGTCCGCTCCGACATCCGGGCCGCCGGCGGTGTGGTTCATGAGGCGTCGCTGGGGGGCTCGCCCAGGACGGTCTGGTAGGTGGCGCGGCCGACCTGGTCGATCCCTGCGGCCTTCGCATCGTCGATCAGGCGCAGCAGCTTGACGTAGCCGGGATCGAGCACCTGGGTTCCCCGCCGCCGCGCTCCCTCTCGCAAGGCGCGATCAGCAACGCCCCATGCGTGGGCGGCCTGAGTCAGCCAGGCCGACACGGTGCGGCGGACGCCGGAACCTACGCCTGGCAGGAGGTCAGCGGCGCTCCACTAGGATTTTGTCATGGTCGAGTGGGTGCGCCTTGAGCTGGACGTGGGCGGTTTCGACGACGCGGCGTTCGAGCCGTACCTGGAACAGGCCCGCGAGGCGGGCATCACCTTCACCACGATGGCCGTGCTCGGTGACAGCGCCCAGCACCATCGTGCGCTCTACGAGCTCAACAAAGCGTGCTCTGCCGACATCCCCGAGCGTGGCGAGTTCTACACCTACGACGCCTACATCGCCGAACGCATCGAGGTGCCGTCGTTCGACCCAGCAGGGGTCGTCCTGGCGACGCACGACGAGGCCTGGATCGGGATGTCCTCCTCGTCGTTGCACCCGGGCAAGGGGTATGCGGTCAGCGAGATGACCGGCGTCCTCGCCCCTTATCGCGGGCGAGGGCTGTCGCTGGCCTTGAAACTGTTGGCCATCCGTTTCGTGCGGGCGGCAGGCTACCGGCGGCTGGTCACGATTCACCATCCGCGCAACGCCTCCGCGATCGCCATGAACCGCCGCCTGGGCTTTGCCGACCGGACGGACTGAGCCTGCAATTACCTTGTTCCCGTCGGGCGACCCGGTGGCGGGAATCGGAGCCGAGGACGGCGGTGGCATTGAAAGCCTGGGCGTGCTGACCAGCCCGGACGATCATCCGAAGATGCGCGACTGCCAGCAGGCGCGCACCTTTCTCGAACGACAGCGTGACGACGCGGCTCAGCCGAGCAGGTTCTTCACGAAGATCCAGTCCAAGCCATCCTCGCCGGGAGTGTCGAGATGTTCAGCCCGTACCAGGCCAGCGCGCACCGCCACCCGTTGGGAGGCGGTGTTGGCCGGGCGCACACGGGCGATGACGGGCAGGTCGGGAACGTGTTCCGTCACCCACTCGACCACCGCGGTCACGGCCTCGCTGGCCACTCCTTGACCCCAAGATGAGACCTCGAAGCGGTAGAAGACGTTGAGCACGCTCATGTCGTTGAGCTCCATGACCTTGGTCCCGCAGAAGCCCAGCGTCCGGTCTGAGCCGCGGCGTCGCACCACCCAGTAGCCGTAGCCGAAGCGTCGCCAGTGATCATCCCAACGCTGGAAGAGCTCCACCGCCTCCTCCCGCTGAGACAGAGCGTCGGAGGGGTTGTGCAGGCAAGTGGCGGGATCGCTGTGGATGGCGAAGATCGCGTCGATGTCGTCCGGCATCGGGCGCCGCAGCGACAGTCGCGCAGTCAGAAGTTCTTCGCTGCGATGGTTAAGATCAAGCATACGTCGAGCGTAGAGGTGTGTCCCTCCTCGAACTCCTCCCACGTCCGCCCGTCTGGAGGCGACCGCTGGCCGGCGATGAGCTGCATCGGCCCCGCCGAATGGCGGTCCTTACGCGCCGGACCGCCGACCGCACGTCGCCCGTGTTCGTACATCCGTACGAGTCGGCGGTAGCGGGCCAGCAAGGCAAACGTTCGCTCTGCCACTCACCTGCGGGGCAACACGAAGCCGCGGACATCTCGGAGCGCTTGACGATCGGACGGCCACGCCAAGGAACTCGCCTGGCCCAGGTCACCGAGCGACCGGCGTAGCCGCCGTCCGCTCGTCCCGGGATCGTTCGTCCTCGGCTTCGCCTGCGGGCGCTGCATCTTGACCCGCTCCTCCCAGCGACGGCCCAGGCGTCAAAGATCACAAAGTGATGCTGGAGTACGAGGGGACGGCGTCGAGGCGCTCGCGCTGGGGCACGATCGTGTACGCGGGGTCGGCGGCCGAGGCGCGGCCCGCCTCCAGGACGCCGAAGCGGGTGCACAGGGAGCCCGCCGTGAGGGCGAGGCCGGACAGCGCGGTCAGCACGCGGCTGCGCCCGGCGACCGCCGCGAGCAGCCCTCCCCCAGCCGTCAGCATCCGGGCGGTCCCCATGAGGCGGCCCGCCCGACCCTCCCGGTACGGGCGGCCCACCATGCCGAGCCGCCGCTCCATGACCGTGCCCGCCGCCGTCTCGACGGCGGCGCCCAGCGCCGCCACCGCCCTCGCCGGACCGGCCTGGGCCCTCGGAGTGGCCAGCATGGCGACTCCCCCGGCGGCGGCCATCGCGCTGCCCGCGAACAGGAACGGCAGCTCCCGGTACGCCTCGTGCCAGGCGGGCACGGCGGTGTCGGCGACCAGGACGGCGGTGTAGGTGGCGGTCAGCGGGCCGGTCAGCGCGGTGGCCAGGAGCGCCGCGTCCCCGGCGGCGGGCAGGACGCCGGTCAGGTCGGAGGTGGCGGCGGCGGCCGACAGCGCGCCCTGGGCGGCCAGGATCCACGAGCCGACGCTCATCGGCGAGGTGGGCTTGAAGACGCGCAGCATGTTGAGGAACCGCTCGGGTCTGCCCAGCTCGGCGGCGAGGAGGGCGGCGCCGGTGGCCGCTCCCACGGCCGCGGCGACGCGAGCGGTCCGGGCGAGGCGCGGGTTGCCGGTGAGCCGGGCCATGACGGCCATCGACGATGACACGCCAGACATCCCGCCCAGATAGAGATATGTCGGCATGTGCGGTTCGTGCCAGACGGGCGCCTTGATCACCGGGCGGCCGTAGTACGAGCGGAACTCGGCCTCCGGCACGACGGCCTTCTCGCCCTTCACCGGGCACCGCGCCCGGGAAGGGCCCGTCGCGACCCCAGGAAGGCGAGGGCCACCGTGCCCGCCGTCGACAGTGCCGCCGCGCCCGCCCAGCGCCACATCGCCGGCAGGTCACGCGTGGTCACCACCGGGTCCGGCGGCAGGCCGTACACCTCGGGCTCGTCCAGGAGCAGGAAGAACGCCCCCGCTCCCCCCACCCCGTCGGACGGGCTCTCGCCGTACAGGCGGGCCTCCTCGTGGCCGTCAGCGCGCAGCCGCGTCACCCGCTCCTCGGCGCGCTCCCGCAGCTCGTCCAGGGGCCCGAACTGGATCGAGTCGGTGGGGCACGCCTTGGCGCAGGCCGGTTCGAGGCCGCCGCGCTGCCGGTCGTAGCACATCGTGCACTTCCAGGCGCGCCCGTCGTCCTCCCGCCGGTCGATGACCCCGTACGGGCAGGCGGGCACGCAGTAGCCGCAACCGTTGCAGATGTCGGCCTGCACGACCACCGTGTCGAACTCGGTCCGGAACAGGGCCCCCGTCGGGCAGACGTCCAGGCAGGCGGCGTGCGTGCAGTGCTTGCACACGTCGGAGGACATCAGCCACCGGTCCACGCCGTCGCCGTCGCCGTCGCCGGCCTGGTCGCCGTGGACGGCCACCGGGCGCGACTGCTCGATGAACGCCACGTGCCGCCACGTGCTCGCGCCCAGCATGCCGGTGTTGTCGTAGGAGGTGGCCTCGAAGACGAACCCGTCGTCGGGCAGCTGGTTCCACTCCTTGCAGGCC
Organism: Nonomuraea sp. 3-1Str; assembly: GCF_031570565.1. NCBI lineage: Bacteria > Bacillati > Actinomycetota > Actinomycetes > Streptosporangiales > Streptosporangiaceae > Nonomuraea > Nonomuraea sp. 3-1Str. Next base: position 77,887 of record NZ_JALHBK010000030.1, on the reverse strand, counting down.
ACCTCGCACGCCTTGCATCCGATGCAGACGCTGGTGTCGGTGAAGAACCCCATCCGCTCAGCCATGGCGGTACGTCTCCAGCAGGTCGAGCGCCGCCCGGCCCCTCGGCCGCCGGCCCGGCCGTACGTCGCAGGTCATCGCCTTGCCCTCCTGGATGTAGACGTTCGGGTCGAGCACCAGCGGCGTCAGGTCGTTGACGACGTCGCCGGTGACCAGGCCGCCGCCGCCCCACCCCCAGTGGTACGGCAGCCCGACCTGGTGGATCACCCTGCCCTCGACGCGCAGCGGCTTCATGCGCCCGGTGACCAGCACCCTGGCCTCCAGGACGGCCCGGCTGGTCACGATCGTGGCCCAGTCGCCGTCGGCCAGCCGCAGGCGGGCCGCGAGCCGCGGGTCGATCTCGCAGAACAGCTCGGGCTGCAGCTCGGCGAGGTAGGCCAGCGGCCGGCTCATGCCGCCCGCCGTGTGGTGCTCGGTCAGCCGGTACGTGGTCAGCACGTACGGGAAGGCCGGCCCCGGCGCGTTGTACGGGCTCTCGGGGCGGTCGTACGTGCGGCGGGCGGGGTTGGCCCGCTGGCCGTACAGCGGATTGGGGACCGGCGACTCGTGCGGCTCGTAGTGGGCGGGCAGCGGCCCATCGGCGAGCCCGGCCGGCACGTACAGCCAGCCCTTGCCGTCGGACTGCATGATGAACGGGTCGGTGCCGGCGAGCGCGGCCTGGGCCCGCGCGCCCTCCGGCGGCACGTAGCCGGGCGGCTTGCCGATCTCGCAGTCGGGCACGTCGTGGCCGGTCCACTCGCCCCGCTCGGCGTCCCACCACACGTACGCCTTGCGCTCGCTCCACGGGCGGCCGTCGGGGTCGGCGGAGGCCCGGTTGTAGAGGATGCGCCGGTTGGCCGGCCACGCCCAGCCCCATTCGGGCGCCACGACGCTCTGCTCGCGGCCGGGGCGGCGGCGGGCGGCCTGGTTGACCTCGTCGGCGTAGACGCCGCAGTAGATCCAGCACCCGCAGGCGGTGGACCCGTCGGGCCTGAGCGCCGTGGACGACGACAGGGCCCGCCCGTCGGGGCCCACCCCGTTGATCTCGCGGAGCACGGCCTCGGCCGAGGGGTCCCGGTGCTCGCCCTGCTCGGGGTAGTCCCAGGTCAGCTCACGTACCGGACGGTCCATCTCGTCGCCGGTCATCCGCTGCCTGACGAGCCTGCCGAGGTGGTAGTAGAACCACAGGTCGCTGCGGCAGTCGCCGGGCGGGTCGAGCGCCTTCTCGCGCCACTGGAGCAGCCGCTGCGTGTTGGTGAAGGTGCCCTCCTTCTCCACGTGGCTCGCGGCGGGCAGGAAGAACACCTCGGTGCCGATGTCCTCGGTGCGCAGCTCGCCGGTCTCCAGCTCCGGGCCGTCCCGCCAGAACGTGGCGGTCTCCACCAGGGTCAGGTCGCGTACCACGAGCCAGTCGAGGTTGGCCAGGCCGAGGCGCTGCGCCCGGCCGCCGGAGGAGCCGACGGCGGGGTTCTCCCCGATCACGAAGTAGCCCTTGACGGTGCCGTCGATCTGGCCCATCACGGTGGTGTAGTGGCCGTGGTCGCCGGTCAGGCGCGGCAGGTACTCGAAGCAGAAGTCGTCGTCCTCGGTCGCCGCCTCGCCCCACCACGCCTTGAGCAGGCTCACCAGGTACGAGCGCCGGTTGCCCCAGAAGCCGGTCTCGCCGCCCTCGCTCCGCAGGTAGTGGTTCAGGTCGTCGTGCCGGTGGGCGTCGGGCATGGCGAGGTAGCCGGGCAGGATGTTGAACAGCGTCGGGATGTCGGTGGAGCCCTGGATGCTGGCGTGGCCGCGCAGCGCCATGATGCCGCCGCCGGGCCGGCCCATGTTGCCGAGGAGGAGCTGCAGGATCGAGGCGGTGCGGATGTACTGCGCGCCGACGGTGTGCTGGGTCCAGCCGACGGAGTAGACCCAGGCGGTGGTGCGCTCCCGGCCGGAGTTGGCGGTGACGGCCTCGGCCAGCTCGGCGAAGCCGTCCCGGGAGATGCCGCACAGCCGCTCGACCAGCTCCGGGGTGTAGCGGGCGAAGTGCCGCCTGAGGATCTGGTAGACGCAGCGCGGGTCGGTCAGCGTCGGGTCGGTTCTGGGGCTGGGATGCGCGCCGGCGCCGCCCGCGCCGTAGGTCTCGGCCCCCGCCGCGGCGGCATGCCGCGGGCCGCCCTCGGCGTGCTCGTCCGCCGCCCGTTCGCCCGTGGACGCGTACGCCCAGCTGCTCGGGTCGTACGTGGCGCTCTCCGGGTCCCAGCCGGAGAACAGCCCGTCGAGGTCCTCGGTGTCGCGGAAGTCCTCCGACACGATCGTGGCGGCGTTGGTGTAGGCCAGCACGTAGTCGCGGAAGTCGAGCCCGTTCTCCAGCACGTGATTGATCAGCGCGCCGAGCAGGACGATGTCACTGCCCGCGCGGATCGGCAGGTGCCGGTCGGCCACCGCGCTGGTGCGGGTGAAGCGCGGGTCCACATGGAAGACCCTGGCGCCCCGCTGCTTGGCCTCCATCACCCACTGGAAGCCCACGGGGTGGCATTCGGCCATGTTGGAGCCCTGGATGACGATGCAGTCCGCCCTCGCCAGATCCTGCTGGAAGGTGGTCGCGCCGCCACGCCCGAAGCTGGTCCCCAGACCGGGGACGGTGGCGGAGTGTCAAATACGGGCCTGGTTCTCCACCTGGATGGCACCGAGGGCGGTGTAGAGCTTCTTCATCAGGTAGTTCTCTTCGTTGTCGAGCGTCGCCCCGCCCAGGCCGGCGATGCCCATCGTGCGGCGCACGACCCTGCCCTCGTGGGTCTCCTGCCACGTCTCCCGCCGCGTGCGCACCACCCGGTCGGCGATCATCTCCATCGCGGTCGCCAGGTCGAGCCGCTCCCATTCCGTGCCGTACGGCCTGCGGTGGAGCACCTGCGTCTGACGGCCAGGATGGGTCACGAGCTGCTTGCTGGCCGAGCCCTTCGGACACAGCCGCCCGCGCGAGATCGGCGAGTCGGGGTCGCCCTCGATCTGGGTGACCCGGCCGTCCTTGACGTAGACGAGCTGGCCGCAGCCGACCGCGCAGTACGGGCAGACGGAGCGGGCGACCTTGTCGGCCTCCTCGGTGCGGGGCCGGAGCGCGTCGGTGCGGGCGGAGCGCGCGGCGCCGCCTCGCCCGTCCTCGCCCCTGAGCTGCCGGATCACCGGCCAGCGGGCGAACCACCCACTACCTGGCACGAGCGGGGTCCTGCCCGGTTCAGCCCGATCTATTCCTGGCATCCGCCATGGATGGGGAATGCGGCCGGGCCGCCGGCCGTTGCCCTGGACGCGGGCCCGTTGCGGGACCCGCCCGGACGAGACGCGCCGTACCCGGCCTGACAAGACGACGCTCCCAGAGAGGAGCCGTCATGGCCTGGTTCATGATCGTCGCCGCCGGCCTGTTCGAGGTCGCCATGGCCTACTCGCTCAAGCTCAGCGACGGGTTCTCGTCGCTGCTGCCGAGCATCGGCTTCGGCGTCTTCGCGGTCGCCAGCTTCGCCCTGCTCGCGTTCGCCCTGAAGAGCCTGGAGGTCGGCACGGCCTACGCGGTGTGGACGGGCATCGGCGCGGTGGGCACCGCCGTCCTGGGCATGGTCGCCCTCGGCGAGGACGCGTCCCTTCTCAAGATCGTGTCGATCGCCCTCATCCTCGGCGGCGTCGTCGGCCTCAACCTGGCCGGCGCCGGCCACTGAACCCGCCGGCTCCAGCCCTGTCGGCCCCAGCCCCGCCGGCGTCGTCCGGTGCGGGGCGCGGGGCGCGGCGATCACCCTGGCACGCTCGCCCGCCGCGCCGCCCGAGCCGGATGTTGTCCAAGTCTTGGCCACGTGCCGGGCTTTCTTTCCGATCGACATGCACGAGGGTTCACCCTTCGATCATGACGCCTTCATAACCTCGCATATGTGTCGAAGATGACCGCGATGCTCCTGTCCATGCTGCTCACCGCCGCCGGGCTGACGGTTCACGTGCTGCGGAGCCTGCCCGCGGCGACCGCGACCGCCTCGGACCGTACGGACATGATCGTCGCGTCGGGCTCGACGGCGCAGCTCACGGCGATGGACGCCTGGCGGGCGGACTTCCAGGCGATCTATCCCGGCACGAGGATCGACTACCGGGCCAACGGCTCCGGCGCCGGGGTGCGCGACTTCATCGGGGGCGCCACCGCGTTCGCGGGCTCGGACCGCGTGATGAACCCTCAGGAGCAGGCGGCGGCCGACGGCGCGACCCAGGGGCTGGGGAACGCCCGGATCGACGACGGAGGCGGCGGCCTGGATGACACTCGACTACACGGGCAGGAGGCGGGGGGCGTACCCGATCGTGCTGATTACCTACGAGATCGTCTGCGCGCGGGGGGCGCCGCTCACCCGGAGTTTCCTGCGGTACGCGGCGGGCAACGCGGGCCAGTCGTACCTGTCGCTGCTCGGCTACGCCCCGATGCCGCAGGAGGTCATCGCCCGGGTACGGGCCCGCCTGGCCGCCATGGTCTGAACGCCTGGGCGTGTCGTTCTCAGGTGTCGTCGTGGTCGGGGTCGTAGTCGGTGGGCTCGGCGGGCAGCGTGTAGCGGTCGGCGATGAGGCCGGCGATCCGCCGCCGCCCGGACTCCGGCTCCTTACGGCAGTCCCGCTCCGCCTCCGCGACCTCCTCCGCCAGGTCCGCGTCGCCCAGGCTCTCGCGGGTCCAGGTGGAGTAGTCGCCCCGCCGCAGGTGGTGCAGCCACGTCTCGTCGTCCACGCCCTCGGCCAGCTCGACGAACGTGTGCAGGTTGCGCGCCCGCAGCCGCAGCCGTCCCTCGGGGCCGGTGAAGTAGAAGCTCTTGTCCTTGGACATGGTGCCAGCCGCGTACTTGCGCCGGTGCCGCGTCCGCTCCACCTCGCCGGGCGCCGGCGTGACGCGCCGCGCCCGTTCCGTGCCGACCCGCCACAGCGCGAGGTCGCCGTCCCGCGGCGACCCCGCGCGCGGCGGGTCGTACCCGGCGGCGGTGGCGAAGGCCGCCAGCGTGGCCGCGGGGTCCCGGCCCACGGCCAGGACGGAGGTCATGAGCCGCAGGGCGGCCGGGCTCACCGCGTCGGGATGAACGGTGATCATCAGCAGCGAGCCGACGTCCCCGGCCGCGTGCAACGGCACGTGCCTCAGCTCGGCGGGCATCACGTGGTGAACCTCGTCGACCACGACCCAGTGCGGGTGACCGAGCCTGGCCCGCAGGGAGGCGAGGCGGGGCAGCAGCTCGGCGAAGTACGCGGGCCGGTCCCGCAGCCGCAGCCCGATCAGGTTGACCACGACGCTGTGATCCGGCAGCCGCAGCGCGTGCAGCACCTCCTCGACGGCGGGCACCCGCTCCGGGTCGCCGAGGACGATCACGCCGGGGTAGTCGGCGTAGTCGCCCTCCGGGTCGACGATCACGCACTGGTAGCCGGCGCCGACCAGCCGCTCCAGCAGCGCCGTGGTCACCGTGGACTTGCCGCTCCCGGACGGGCCGGCCACCATCATCCCCACCCCGTACGGGGGCAGCCGCACCTCACCGCCGCTGTCGCCGTCATCGGCGTCGGCGTCGGCGTCGCCGAGGAGGATGTGCCTGCGGGGCACCTCCACGGCGTCCAGCTCGCCCGACAGCATCAGCCCGGCCAGCTCCCTCACCCCGGCGCCGGCCTCGCCCGCCAGGCGCACGTCGCAGGTGTCCTTGAGCGAGGGCAGGGCGTTGGCGACGGCGGCCCCGCACTCGGCGGCGGTGAGGAAGGCGTGGTCGTTCTCCGCGTCGCCGACCGCGACGACGCTGCGCGGCGACAGCTCCAGGCGCTCGGCAGCGGCGGCCAGGCCGCTCGCCTTGTTCACTCCTGGGGGCAGCACCATGACCGCGCCCTTGTTGTAGATCACCTGTAGCTCCAGGCCCAGGTCACGGATCGCGGCGAGGACCTGGACGTCGTACGGGGTCCTCGTGGCGACCAGCACCCGTCCGACGCCGAGCGGGCTGACCCCCTCGGCGCGCAGCCGCTCGGCGAGTTCGGGCGGCGGCGCGTCGGCCAGCGGCTCGGCGTGCCGCTGCGCGGGGTCGTACAGCAGGCCGCCGTTCTCGGCAACCACGAGGTCGAACACCCCGGCGTCCGGGAAGACCTCCAGCAGGTCCTCCAGCTCGCGCCCGGTCACCATGAGCAGCTTGACCCCGGCCCGGGAGAGCCGCTCCAGCGCCTCGACCGTCTCCGGCTCGACCCGGCCGTTCCTGGCGAGGGTCCCGTCGTAGTCGCAGGCCAGTGCGTGGTAGCGCATGCCCACCCCCCTACCCCGCCTGACCGGGACATCGGGACCGCCGGGTGAAGGCCGGGTGAACTTCCCGCCTCCGGTCGCGCCGTCTCAGGGACGGGTGGCCCTCAGCCCGTCGAGCAGGACGGTCGTGAGCGGGTCGTCAGGCCGGGCGCCGGGACGGCAGATCGCCACGTTGAGCAGGTCGAGCACGTCCTGCGGGGTGATGTCGCGGCGCACCCCGCCCTCCTCCTGGGCCACCCTCTGAGCCGCCCTCCTGCGCGGCTGACGCCCTCTGAGCAGTCCCGCCTCACGGGCGTTCGGCCCGATCCATCCCGCACTGTGTCACCCCTGGGCATCCGGGTACGGGCCGGAGAAGGCCCGAGTCACGGGCGCCGTTCGGGGAGGGACCGTTCGGAAAGGAGATGGACTGGCGGTGACGACACACATGAGCACGACGACCGACAGATTCGCCCGGACCCTGGGATGGGTCAGTCTGGCGCTGGGCACGGCGCAACTGGCGGCGACCGACGCCGTCACGCGTCTGGCCGGCGTCGACGACTCCCCGGCGGCCAAGGGCGTCACGAGACTCGTCGGCGGGCGGGAGCTCCTGCACGCGGGCATGCTGCTGGGCGGCCGTACCCCGGCGCGGTGGGCGTGGACCAGGGTGGCCGGCGACGCGATCGACCTGGCCGTGCTGGGCGCGGCGCTGGCCCGGCGCACGGGTGAGCGGCGGCGCCGCGTGACCGCCGCGACCGCCGCGGTCGCCGGCATCACGGCCCTCGACCTGCTGTGCGCGGTACGCGGCGCGGGTCCCGGCCGGGGCCCCCTGAGGCTGCACGCCTCGATCACGATCAACCGGCCGCGCGAGGAGGTGTACCGGTTCTGGCGCGACCTGGAGAACCTGCCGACCTTCATGGCCCACCTGGAGTCGGTGCTGGAGGTCGGCGAGGGCCGCTCCCTGTGGAAGGCGAGGGGGCCGGTGACGGACCTCCGGTGGGAGGCCGAGATCATCGACGACCGGGCCGGCGAGCTCATCGCCTGGGGCTCGGTGCGCGGCGCCACCGTGACCACCGGCGGCAGGGTCGCCTTCACCGACGGTCCGGGCGGGCGGGGCACCGTGGTGGACGTCGCCATGGAGTACACCGTGCCCGGCCGTGCCCTGGGCGCCGCGTTCGCCAAGCTGCTCGGCGAGCACCCGGAGCAGCAGGTCCGCGACGACCTGCGCCGCTTCAAGCAAGTCATGGAGACCGGCGAGGTCGTCCGCTCGGACGCCAGCCCCGAAGGAACCCGTGCGCTATGGCAGCTCAGGCAGCGCCCCGCACAACCCGTGGGAGGACGGTCATGAAGGCGAACTGCTGGATGGGCCGCAACACCGTCGAGGTGCACGACGTTCCGGAGCCGCGGCTGCTCAACTCCCGCGACGCGATCGTGCGCATCACCTCGACCGCCATCTGCGGCTCCGACCTGCACCTGGTCGACGGCTACATCCCGACCGTGAAGAAGGGCGACGTCCTCGGCCACGAGTTCATGGGCGAGGTGGTGGAGGTCGGCCCGGGGGTGCACAACCTGCGCGCCGGCGACCGGGTGGTCGTGCCGTTCCCGATCGCCTGCGGCAACTGCTTCGCCTGCGAGGAGGGTCTGTACTCCATCTGCGAGAACTCCAACCCCAACGCCGGGCTGGCGGAGAAGTTCATGGGCCACTCGCCCGCGGGCATCTTCGGCTACTCCCACATGCTGGGCGGCTTCGCGGGCGGGCAGGCCGAGTACGCGCGCGTGCCGTTCGCGGACGTCGGGCCCATCAAGATCGAGGACGACCTGCCGGACGAGAAGGTGCTGTTCCTGTCGGACATCCTGCCGACCGGGTACATGGGCGCGGAGATGTGCGACATCAAGCCCGGCCAGACGGTCGCCGTCTGGGGCGCGGGGCCGGTCGGGCAGTTCGCCGTGGCCAGCGCATTCCTGCTCGGCGCGGACCGGGTGATCTGCATCGACCGGTTCCCGTACCGGCTGCGGTACGCCGAGCGCGCCGGAGCGGAGGTGCTCGACTACGAGCGCGTGGACGTGCTGGAGGCGCTGCGCGACATGACGGGCGGGCGCGGGCCGGACGCCTGCATCGACGCCGTCGGCATGGAGGCGCACCACCCCACCCCGGCCATGTACGCCTACGACCGCACCAAGCAGGCCGCCAGGATGGAGACCGAGCGGCCGTACGCGCTGCGGGAGGCGATCCTGTCCTGCCGCAACGGCGGGGTGGTGTCGGTCATCGGCGTCTACGGCGGGCTGCTGGACAAGTTCCCGATGGGCGCGCTGATGAACCGCTCGCTGACCATCCGCACCGGCCAGTGCCACGTGCAGCGCTACATGCGCCCGCTCCTGGACCGGATCCGCAACGGGGAGATCGACCCGAGCTTCGTCATCTCGCACCGGATGCCGCTGAGCGAGGCGCCGCGCGGGTTCGACCTGTTCAAGAACAAGCGGGACGAGTGCAACAAGGTCGTCCTGACGCCGTAGGGCCTGGCGGGGCCGAGCGGCTGGCCTACGTAGCCGCGTTCGACCGCCGGGCGGCCCGGCCCGACGCGATCGCCGTCGTCGGCACCGACCCGCCCTCACCGGTGGGCGGGCCGGACGACGACGGCAGCGACGATCAGCACTGCGAAAGCGGCCAGCGCGGTCAGGGTGCGGACGGTGTGGAACAACTCCCAGCGCCGCAGGATCTCCGCGTGGCCGGCCGGAGCCCCCGTGGCGGCCCACGTGCGGAAGTACGCGTGCAGGGGGACGTTGCCGAACACCGTCACGAGCAGGGAGGTCAGCGTCAGCCCGCCGGCCGCGGCCGCCAGCCGCCGCGACACGCCGCGGGCCAGCACCGCCGACGCGACACAGGACAGGATCGACAGCGCCATCGCGCTCTGCATGACCGGCTCGTTGACCTTCATCATCGCGGTGTGGAAGGTCAGGCGCACGTCCAGCGGCACCACGTCGAACGTGGGCACGACATTGGCCGCGCCGTATCCGAACGCGCCGGCGAGCAGCCCGGTGGCCAGCAGCGCGAGCCCCTGGACGTACCGGACTCGGGGAGAGGTTTCCATGGCCTGTGATCGTCCACCACGGAAGGCGGGGCGGTCGTCCCGCCGGCGAAGCTCCCGCGGCTACGACTCCGGGCGCAGGCGCCCGGGGCCGGTCTACCACGCCGGGAGTAGCCCGGAGGGCATGAGCCGTCCGGGGCGGGGTTACGCCCGCATCGGGCAATATTTCGCACTGACGCGGCATAGGTCTTGGCGACTTGTCTATTGACCGGGTAGGTAATGCATGAATCATGGGGTCATGGCACCCTGGACTCCGGACCCCACGTTCTACCCCTCGCCGCGCGACGCCGCCGCCGCGCCGGCCGAGCGGCTGGCCTACGTAGCCGCGTTCGACCGCCGGGCGGCCCGGCCCGACGCGATCGCCGTCGTCGACACCGACCCGTCCTCGCCCGGCTACGGTCAGGTGGCCGGTTGGACCGATCTGCCCAACACGGGTGACGAGCTGCACCACTTCGGCTGGAACGCCTGCAGCAGCGCCCTGTGCCCCTACGCCCCGCACCCCCACGTCGAGCGCCGCTACCTGGTCGTGCCGGGCCTGCGCTCCTCCCGCATCCACATCCTCGACACCAAGGACCGGATCAGCCCGGAGATCGTCAAGGTGATCGAGCCCGAGGAGCTGGCCCGGCGCGCCGGGTACTCGCGGCCGCACACCGTCCACTGCGGGCCCGAGGGCCTCTACGTCTCGGCGCTCGGCGGCGCGAACGGCGAGGACGGGCCGGGCGGGATCGCGATCCTCGACCACCAGTCGTTCGAGGTGCTCGGCCGCTGGGAGGTGGACCGGGGCCCGCAGTACCTCTCCTACGACTTCTGGTGGCACATCAACCACGACGTGCTCGTCACCTCGGAGTGGGGCACGCCGTCCATGATCGAGGACGGGGTGGTGGGCGAGCTGCTCCTCGGCCGCAAGTACGGGCACCGGCTGCACTTCTGGGACCTGCGCAAGCGCCGCCACCTCCAGGAGGTGGACCTGGGCGACCAGTACCAGATGACGCTGGAGCTGCGCCCGGCACACGACCCGACCAGGACGTACGGCTTCGCCGGCGTCGTCGTCAGCGTCGAGGACCTGTCGGCCTCGGTGTGGACGTGGTTCCAGGAGGGCGGCCGCTGGCAGGCGCGCAAGGTGATCGACATCCCGGCCGAGCCCGCCGACGAGAAGGACCTGCCGGACGTGCTCAAGCCGTTCGGCGCGGTGCCGCCGCTGGTCACGGACATCGACCTGTCGGTGGACGACCAGCGCCTGTACGTCTCCTGCTGGGGCACCGGGGAGCTCAAGCAGTACGACGTGAGCGACCCGTTCAAGCCCGTCGAGCTGGGCTCGCTGCGGATCGGCGGCATCGTCCGGCGCGAGTCGCACCCGGCCGCCGACGGCCCGCTGAGCGGCGGCCCCCAGATGGTCGAGGTCAGCAGGGACGGCAGGCGCGTCTACCTGACCAACTCCCTGTACGGCTCCTGGGACGACCAGTTCTACCCCGACGGCGTCGGCGCCTGGCTGGCCAAGATCGACACCGACTCGTTCACCTTCGACGAGCGGTTCCTGCCGCACGGCGACGCCTTCCGCGGCCTGCGCCCTCACCAGGTGCGGCTGCAGGGCGGCGACGCCTCGTCCGACTCCTACTGCTACCCGTGACCGGCCGCCCATGACCATCGTCGCCGCTCTCCTGCTGGGCGCCTTCCACGGCCTGAACCCGGCCATGGGGTGGCTGTTCGCGGTGGCCCGCGGCCTGCAGGAGCGCAGCAGGGACATGCTGCTGGCCTCGCTGCCGGCGATCGCCGCCGGTCACCTGGCCTCCGTCGCGCTGGTCGCGGTGGTGGTCGGCGTGACCGGCTCGCTCACGACCGCCACGGTGCTGTCGGTCGCCGGCGGCGTGACGCTGGTCGCCTTCGGCCTGTGGCGGCTGCTGTCGAAGCGGCACTTCCGCTGGGTGGGGATGCGGCTGTCCCTGCCGCAGCTCGCCGCCTGGTCGTTCCTCATGTCGTCGGCGCACGGCGCCGGCCTGATGCTGGTCCCCGTGTTCGCCGGTCTGGCCGCCGAGGGGGGCGGCCCGGCCGGCGCCGGTCACGCGGGCCACGCCGTCGCCGGCGGCCTGGGGGTGGCGCTGTGGCACACGCTCGGGATGTTCACGGTCGCCGGCGTGGTGGCGGTGCTCGTGTACGAGGTGGCCGGGCTGGCCGTCCTGCGCCGCGCGTGGTTCAACGTGGACCGCATGTGGGCCGCCGCGCTGGTCGCCGCCGGCATCGTCACCCTGCTGCGCGCCTGAGCGGCCCCGGATCGCGGTTCTCACAGCGGGGCGGCGATCTGGGCCGCGAGGTGGCCGGCGCCGTAGCCGTTGTCGATGTTCACGACCGCGACGCCGGGCGCGCACGCGTTGAGCATGGCCAGCAGGGGCGCCAGCCCGCCGAACGCCGCCCCGTACCCGACCGACGTCGGCACGGCCACCACCGGCGCGGAGATCAGCCCGGCCACCACGCTCGGCAGCGCCCCGTCCATGCCCGCCGCCACGACCACGACGCGGGCGGAGCGCAGCAGATCGAGCAGGTCGAGCACGCGCTGCAGCCCGGCCACGCCCACGTCCACGACCAGCTCGCAGGGCCGGCCCAGGTAGCGGGCGGTCAGCTCGGCCTCGCGCGCCACCGGCAGGTCGGAGGTGCCCGCCGCCAGCACGACCACCTGCCCGCCGGAGGGCGGCGGGGGTTCGGGCGGCCACACGAGCAGCCGGGAGTCCGGATCGTGGCGGGCGTCGGGCAGCTCGGCCAGCACGGCCCGCGCGTGCTCGGGCTCGGCCCGCGTGAACAACGTCGCCCCTGTCGGGTGGAGCGCCGTCCGGGTGCGTTCGCGCAGCTCGGCGGCGATCACGCGGACCTGGTCCGGCGTCTTTCCCGCGCAGTACACCGCCTCCGGGTAGCCCCGGCGGGCCATCCTGTCGTGATCCAGCCGGGCGAACGACTCCGGCGCGCTCCAGCCGTCAGCCATGCCGCGCCCCCGCACCCGGGCCCTGCACCAGGGGCAGGGTGAAGGCGCCCGACTGGATGCCGGCCAGATCGACGGCCACCATGCGGAACCCGGCCTCCCGCACCGCCGACAGCGCCGGCTCGCGCAGGTCGCCCGCGAGCCGCGCGATCTCGGCGACGGGCACCTCGATCCTGGCGATGTCACCGTGGTGGCGCACCCGGCAGTCCGTGAAGCCCAGCTCCCGCAGCGCCGCCTCGGCCCGCTCCACCTGGGCCAGCTTCCCGGGCGTGACCTCGGAGAAGTGCGGGATGCGGGAGGCCAGGCAGGGAGCGGCCGGTCTGGCGGCGCTCGGCAGGCCGAGGGCGGCGGCGATGCGGCGGACCTCCGCCTTGTCCACGCCCGCGTCGGCCAGCGGCCGCAGCACCCGGTGCCGGGCGGCGGCCCGGCTGCCGGGCCGGTCGGGGCGGCGGACGTCGTCGGCGTTCTCCCCGTAGGCCACGGCGGTGATGCCGTGCGCGGCGGCGACCTCGTCGGAGATGCGGACGAACAGCTCGTTCTTGCAGTGGAAACAGCGGTCGGGGCCGTTGGCGCGGTACGCGGGCAGGTCCCCCTCGTGGGTGGCGACCTCGACCAGCCGCGCGCCGACGTACGCGGCGACCTCGTGGGCCGTCGCCCGCTCGGCGGCGCCGAGGCTCGGCGAGACGCCCAGCACCGCGATCACCCGGCCCGCCCCCAGCTCCCGTACGGCGAGCGCCAGCAGCACGGAGGAGTCCACGCCCCCGGAGAAGGCGACGCCGAGCCGCCCGGACGTGCGCAGCAGCGCGCCGACGCGGTCCGCTGCCTCGGCCTCGAGGCCGGTGAGTGAGGGGAGCATGCCGGGTGCCTCCGGTTCGTGGACGGGTCGTGTGCTCAAGGCCGGGCCGGGGTGTGGATGCCGTGGCGGAGCAGCCGCCACACCCGCTCGGCCGCGTGCCGCCGGGCGGGCGCGGGGGTCCTGCGCAGCACCCCGGCGAGCATCCCGACGGCCATGACCAGGTCATCGGCCGTCAGGTCCGCCCGGACCGCGCCGGCGCGGCGGGCCCGGCCGAGCAGGTCGTCCAGCAGGCCGGCCACCCGGTCGCGTACCTCGATCATGCGGGGGTCGGCCGGCGACACGCTCACCATGTCGATGAACGCCGTCGAGGTGATGGTCTGCTCGGTCATCAGGGCCAGCACGTCGTCGAGGGTGGCGCCCGGCTCGGCGGCCAGGGCCTCCAGCGCGCTCACGCCTTCCTCGAAGACGGCCAGCGCGAGGCTGACACGGTCGGGGAAGTGCCGGTACAGGCTGCCCTGGCCGACCCCGGCGGCCCGCGCGATCGCGCTGAGCGGCGCGTCGTACCCGGAGCCGGCGAAGACGTCGCGGGCCGCCGCGATGAGCGCGGCCCGGTTCTCCGCCGCGGCACTCGGTCCCCTGTTGGGGCGACGCGTATCTGACATGGCGGCCAGCGTAGCAACCGGACAACTTTGTCCGGTTGCTCGGCCTCCCGCGCTCGACACACGCCCGAGGTGCGGCTACGGTGACAACCGGACAACATTGTCCGGTGGCCGCGGCGGCATCCCATCAGCGGGCCGGTCTCCGCGACCGGCCATCCAGGAGGACATGTGACGGACATCCAGGACTACCCGTTCCCCGCCCCCGGCGCCCTGGAGCCGCCGGAGGAGTGGGCGGAGCTGCGCGGCCGCTGCCCCGTGGCGCCCATCCGGCTGGCCAGCGGGGACGAGGCGCTGCTGCTCACCCGGTACTCCGACGTGAAGGACCTGCTGTCGGACCCGCGCTTCACCCACCACCTCGTCGCCGACGACGCGGCGAACATCACGGCGAACGAGGGTGGAGGCGTGTTCGCCAGCGGCGGCACCACGGTCAGGGGCGACGCCCACCGGGACTGGCGCAAGCTGATCGGCAAGGCGTTCACCGCCAAGCGCGTCTCGGCCATGCAGCCCGGCATCGAGGCGGCGGCCCACCGCCTGGTGGACGAGATGGTCGAGCAGGGCTCGCCCGCCGACCTGGTGGCCGCGCTGGGGTTCCCGCTGCCGGTGTGGGTGATCTGCGAGCTGCTCGGGGTGCCCGACTCCGACCGTGACCGGTTCGCCCACTGGTCGGACACGCTGCTGAGCCTGACGAAGTACACCCAGGAGGAGATCGACGCCGCGCAGGCCGACTTCGCCGCGTACATGCGCGCGCACGCCGCGGCCAAGCGGGCCGAGCCGGGCGACGACCTGATCAGCGAGCTGATCACGCTGGTCGGCGCGCTCGACGGCCGGGTCACCGAGGAGATGACGGTGATGACGGCCCAGGGACTGCTGGTCGCGGGCCACGAGACCACCGCCAACATGATCGGCAAGATGGTGGCGATGCTGCTGGCCGACCGCGCCCGCTGGGAGCGGCTCGTCGCCGACCCCTCGCTCATCCGCACCGCGGTCGAGGAGTGCCTGCGCTACGACGCCAACTTCGGCTTCGGCATCCCCCGCTACATCAGCGAGGAGGTCGAGATCGGCGGCACGACCCTGCCGAAGGGCGCCACGGTCGTGTGCAGCCTGTCCTCGGCCAACCGCGACGAGAGCGCGTTCGAGGACGCCGCGGACATGGACCTGACCCGCTCCCCCAACCCGCACCTGATCTTCGGCGCCGGGCCGTACGCGTGCCTCGGCCAGTCCCTGGCCCGCACCGAGCTGCAGACCGTGCTCAAGGTGCTGATCGACCGGCTGCCCACGCTGGAGCTGGCCGTGCCCGCCGACGTCCTGGCCCGCCGCGAGGGACTGATCGTCGGCGGCCTGGAGCAGGTCCCGGTGCGGTGGTGACGGCTCCATCACCTCGCACCCACGACTGAACCGGAAGGAAGGACGAACGTGAACATCACCGTCGACACCGACAAGTGCTGCGGCGCGGGAACGTGCGTGCTGCTCGCTCCCGACGTCTTCGACCAGGGGGAGGACGACGGCATCGTGATCCTGCTGGACGCCACGCCGCCCGAGGCGCTGCACGCCGTCGTCCGCGAGGCGGCCGGCGTGTGCCCGGCCGCCGCGATCAACGTGGAGGAGCGGTCTTGACGGTCCCGGCCGACGTGCTCGTCGTCGGCGCCTCCGCGGGCGGCCTCGCCGTCGTGGAAGCGCTGCGGCGCCACGGCCACCAGGGCGGCCTGACCGTTCTGGGCGCCGAGCGGCACCCGCCCTACGACCGGCCGCCGCTGTCCAAGCAGGTGCTCTCCGGCGTCTGGGAGGGCGAGCGGGCGCACCTGCGGTCGGCGGACCAGCTCGCCGGGCTGGACGCCGAGTTCGTCCTCGGCGACCGCGCGGTCCGGTTCGACGCCGCCGCGCGCGAGGTGCTGACCGCCTCCGGCCGGACGCTGCGCGCGGAGGCCGTCGTCCTGGCCACGGGCCTGACTCCGGCCCGGCTTCCCGGCCAGGACGGCCTGGCGGGCATGCACGTGCTGCGCACCCTGGACGACGCGCTCGCGCTGCGCGAGCACCTGCTGGCCGGTCCGCGTCTCGTCGTGGTGGGCGAGGGCGTGCTGGGCGCGGAGGTGGCCGCCACCGCGCGCGGCATGGGCCTCGACGTCACGCTCGCGGGTCTGGGCCGGGCCGTGCTCGCCGACCAGCTCGGCGAGCGGATCGGCGGGGCGCTCACGCGGCTGCACGCCGACCGCGGCGTCCGGCTGCGGCTCGGCGTCGCCGTCCGCGAGCTCACCGGCTCCGGCGGCCACGTCACGGGGGTACGGCTGGCCTCCGGCGAGCTGCTGCCCGCCGACGCGGTCGTGGTCGCGATCGGCTCCCGGCCGGCGACCGGCTGGCTGGCCGGCAGCGGCCTGACGGTGGGCGACGGGGTGGCCTGCGACGCCGGCTGCCGCGCGGCCCCCGGCGTCTACGCGGTGGGCGACGTCGCCTCCTGGCACCACGAGGGGCTCGGCAGGCGGCTGCGGCTGGAGAACCGGACGAACGCCGTCGAGCAGGCCCAGGTCGTGGCCGCCAACATCCTCGGCGAGGACCGGGCGTACACGCCGGTCCCGTACTTCTGGACCGACCAGTACGACGTCAAGCTCCAGGCTCACGGCATGCCCACGGCGGGCGCCGAGGTGGAGGTGGTCGAGGGCGACCCGGAGGAGGGCCGCTTCGTCGCGCTGTACCGGGAGGGCGGCACGGTCACCGGTGTGCTCGGCTGGAACATGGCCAAGGCGGCCCGCCTGCACCGCCGGCACGTGGCCGACGCCATGACCGGCTCCCGGCCCGGTGCCGAGGCCGCGGCGGGCGGCGCGGTCACCGTGTCGTAGTCAGGGGTGGGGCCGGGGGCGGGTCAGGGGCGGGGCCAGGGCCGTCCGGCGAGGCGCTCGACGTCGGTGTTGAACCGCCTGAGGTAGGCGGCGAACGTGGCGACCTCCTCGGGCGTCCAGTTCACCAGCACCTTCTCCAGGCCGTTGACGTTCTTGGCCCGCTCGTCGTCGAGGTACCGCTCCCCGGCCCTCGTCAGGCGGAACTTGCGGGCCATCCCGCCGTCGGGATCGGGGATGCGCTCGACCAGGCCGGAGCGCAGCAGGGCCGAGGTGTGCCGGTTCAGGGTGGAGACGTCCAGGCCGAACGCGTCGCTGAGCTGCCCGATCGACATCATGCCTTCCAGCCGGACGCGGCTGAGCAGGATGTACGCCATGCGGTCGATGTGACGGTGCCGTCCGAGCAGCATGGTCTCGTACTCGATGAGGTCCGTGGGCTTGTCCATGCCAGTCCTTTGTGCCGTCAGTGCGCGCCAGCATATCTATCACACCGTATGTGCAACCTACACAATCCGTGCATACGGCACATATTGTGCACGGGGCACACTGATTTTTAAAGCAGTCGCTTGACTTAAGGTGACTGTGCCGATTGACTGAGCTTGACCGGAACCTGTTCGGAGGGAGCGCTCGTGGGCCGAGGCGACGGCGGGCCGGCGTGACCGGCCGGACGACCAGCGGGAGCCTGCGGGCCGTGCGGGTCAGCGAGACGCGGGAGCAGATCCTGACGGCGGCGGAGCGGCTGTTCGCCGAGCACGGCGTGTACGCCGTGTCCAACCGCCAGGTCAGCGAGGCCGCGGGGCAGGGCAACAACGCCGCGGTCGGCTACCACTTCGGCGCGAAGGCCGACCTGGTGCGAGCCATCGCCCGCAAGCACGCCCAGCCGATCGAGCGCGCCCGCCGGCGGATGCTGGCCGAGATGGGCGACACCACCGAGGTACGGGACTGGGTGGCCTGCCTGGTGCGCCCGGTCACCGACCACCTGGCCGCCCTGGGCAACCCCACCTGGTTCGCCCGGTTCGGCGCCCAGGTCATGACCGACCCGGCGCTGCGCGAGATCATGATCGACGAGTCCCTCACCTCGCCCTCGCTGCGGCAGATCATCGACGGGCTGCGCCGCGCCCTGCCCGGCCTTCCGGAGGACGTGCGCGCCGAGCGCGCCGAGATGGGCGGCCAGCTCATGGTGCACATGTGCGCCGTACGGGAGAACGCCCTGGCCGAAGGCGTCCCCACCCCACGCTCCACCTGGCACGACACCGCGACCGGGCTGATCGACGCGATCACCGGTATGTGGCTGGCCCCCGTCACGCGCGAGCCGTGACGACCTGAAGCCGCGTCGCCACGACGGCCCCAGGCGCGTCGTGGCGACGTCCCGACAAGGAGAAGAGCACGCGATGACCGACATGCTGAGCGCGGCCGGCGCGGACCCGGCCGTCGTCCCGGAGTTCCCGATGGCCAGGGCGGCCGGGTGCCCGTTCGACCCGCCGCCGGGCCTGCGGTCCCTGCAGGAGGAGGGCCCGATCGCGCGGGTCCGGCTGTGGGACGGCAGCACGCCGTGGGTGGTGACCCGTTACGCCGAGCAGCGGGCGTTGATGGCGGACCCGAGGGTCAGCGCCGACATCACGCGCCCCGGCTATCCGGCTCCGGCCCCCCTCCCCAAGGGCTCGTTCGCCAGCTTCATCCTGATGGACGACCCCGAGCACCACCGGCTGCGCCGCATGGTGCAGGCGCCGTTCACCGTCAAGCGGGTGGAGGCCATGCGCCCGGCCGTGCAGAAGATCGTCGACGACCTGATCGACGACCTGCTGGCCGGCCCGAAGCCGGTGGACCTGGTCGAGGCGTTCGCGCTGCCGGTGCCCTCGCTGGTGATCTGCGAGCTGCTCGGCGTCCCGTACGCCGACCACGGCTTCTTCCAGGACAACAGCAAGACCGTCATCAGGCGTGACGCGGCCCCCGAGGAGCGGGCCGCGGCCGGCGGCCGGCTGACCGCGTACCTGGACGACCTGGTGGGACGCAAGCTCGCCGAGCCCGCGGACGACCTGCTGTCGCAGCTGGCCGGGCGGGTCACGGCCGGCGAGCTGACCCGGGAGGGCGCCGCCCAGATGGGCGTGCTCCTGCTCATCGCCGGGCACGAGACCACCGCCAACATGATCGCGCTCGGCACGCTGGCCCTGCTGCAGAACCCGGACCAGCTCGCGCTCCTGCGCGACGGCGACGACCCGAAGCTGGTCGCCGGAGCCGTGGAGGAGCTGCTGCGCTACCTGAACATCACCCACAGCGGCCGCCGCCGGGTCGCCCTGGAGGACATCGAGATCGCCGGCCAGGTGATCCGCGCCGGCGAGGGCATGATCATGGCCAACGACATCGCCAACCGCGACCCCGGCGCCTTCCCCGAGCCCGACGACCTGGACATCCGCCGCGACGCCCGCCGCCACGTGGCCTTCGGCTTCGGCGTCCACCAGTGCCTGGGCCAGCCCCTGGCCCGCATGGAGCTCCAGGTGGTCTACAGCACCCTCTACCGGCGCGTCCCCACCCTGCGCCTGGCCACGGACCTGGACACGATCCCGTTCAAGCACGACGGCCAGGTCTACGGCGTCTACGAACTTCCCGTCACCTGGTAACCCACCAAGAGCAAGAGGAACCGTGAAGATCACCATCGATCAGGACAAGTGCGTCGCCTCCGGGCAGTGCGTGATGTCCGCCATGAACGTGTTCGACCAGCGCGACGAGGACGGCATCGCGATCCTGCTCGACCCCACGCCGCCCGCCGAGCTGGCCGACGACGTCCGGCAGGCCGCGGCGGTCTGCCCCGCCCTGGCCATCCACGTGGAGGAGTGAGCCCTCAGGCCGGCGTATCCGGGTCCTCGGACAGGACGCGCTGCGCCACGGCGAAGGCGGCGTTGGCGGCGGGCACGCCGCAGTAGACGGCGCTCTGGAGCAGCACTTCGCCGATCTCGTCCGGGGTGAGGCCGTTGCGGAGGGCGGCGCGGACGTGCAGGGCCAGCTCGTCGAGGTGGCCGCGGGCGACGAGCGCGGTCAGGGTGACACAGCTGCGGGTGCGGCGGTCCAGGCCTGGCCGGGTCCAGATCTCGCCCCAGGCGTAGCGGGTGATGAAGTCCTGGAAGTCCCTGGTGAAGCCGGAGGTGCGGGCGATCGCCCGGTCCACGTGCTCGTCGCCCAGCACCTCGCGCCGCACCCGCATGCCGGACTCGGCAGGAAGATGCGCGAGCAGGGCGGACGTGACCTTCTCCGGCTGGTCGACATTGGCCAGGTGGGCGGCGCCCGGCACCTCCACGAGCGTGGCGCCGGCGATGCCGTCGGCCAGCTCCCTCGCATGGGCGGGCGGCGTCGCCGGGTCGTCCCGCCCGGCCAGCACCAGCGTGGGAACGGCGATGGCGCCGAGGTCGCCCCGCAGGTCGTAGCCGGCCAGGGCGTCACAGCAGGCGGCGTACCCCTCCGGGTCCGTGGCCGCGAGGTCGTCCAGCAGCGCCCGGTCGGCGGGGCCGGCGAACCACCGCCCGGCGGTGGCCTCCAGCAGCACCGCGGTGCCCTGCTCCCGGACCAGCCGCGCCCGCTCCCGCCAGGCCCGCGGCTCGCCGAACCGGGCGGAGGAGCAGATCATCGCCAGCGAGCGCACGCGGCCGGGGTGGCGTGCCGCCAGGGTCGCGCCGATCGCCCCGCCGATCGAGACACCCGCGTAGTGGAAGCCGCCCGCGCCGCCCATGCCGACCGCTTCGGCCAGCTCCAGCACCCGCTCCGCGAGGGCGTCGACGGTGAGGGCGCCCGCGGGCGACGGTGAGCCGCCGTGGCCGGGCAGGTCGAACCTGAGCACCCGGAACGTCCGGGTCAGCGCGGCGAGCTGCGGCTCCCACACGCGCGTGGACGTGCCGAGCGACGGCCCCAGCACGAGCGGCTGCCCGCCTTCGGGCCCGTCCAGCCGGTACCGCAGCGACGTCATCTCTCCTCCAGCGCCCGGTCGACGAGGGCCGCCGCGCAACCGGGCGTGCCGTCCACCTCCAGGTTGGCGCGCATCCTGGCGGGGTCCCCCCGCAGGTCGCCGAGCAGCTCGGCGGCGTCGCGGGCGGCCCCGGCGCCCAGCCGCAGCGCCTCGCGCAGCGGCTGCCACTCGGCGTGCCAGGCCCCGGCGGGCCGCTCGTCCTCGGCGGCCAGCGAGCCGTAGAGGATCGCGGCGAGCGCGGGCACCTGGCGGGCGGCGGCGGCGATCATCGTGGCGCGCACCGGGTTGTGCTTGTGCGGCATGGACGACGAGCCGCCGCCGACGCCCTCCGCCACCTCGCCGATCTCGGTACGGGAGAGCACCAGCACGTCGGCCGCGACCTTGCCCAGCGCTCCGGCGGTGAACGCGAGCGCCCCGGCCAGGTCGGCGACGGGGGTGCGCAGCACATGCCACGGCAGCAGGGGCTCGGCCAGCCCGGTCTCGGCGGCGAAGGCGGCCAGCAGGCCCAGTACGGCCTCACCACCCGGCGTCCCCTCGGCCTCTTGAACGGGCGCGGAGAGGGCCGGGGCGAGGGTGCCGGCCGGACCGCCGAGCTGCACCGGCAGCGCCCGCCGGGCGGCGAGCAGCCGGGACCGGGCGTCCACAGCCAGCTTGCGCCAGCCCGCCGCCTTCAGCCCGAACGTGGTCGGCACCGCCTGCTGGGTGAGCGTGCGGGCGGCCATGACCGTGTCGCGGTGCTCGGCCGCCAGCCCGGACAGCCGGTCGATCACCTGGTCCAGGTGGTCCGTCACGGCGCCGAGGGCGCGGTGGGCGACGAGCATGAGGGCGGTGTCGAGAACGTCCTGGCTGGTGGCGCCCAGGTGGACGTACGCCCCGTACGGCTCCGCTGCCGCGCGCAGGTCCTCCACCAGCGGGATGACCGGATTGCCGCCGGAGCGGGCGCGTTCCGCCAGTCCGGCCACGTCGGGGACGACCTCCCGGGCGGCGGCGGTGACGGCGTCGGCCGCCTCCGCCGGAACCAGGCCGAGGGCCGCCTGCGCGCGGGCGAGCGCGGCCTCCGCCTCCAGCATCGCCCGCAGGACGGCGGCGTCACCGGTGGCCTCGGTCGCGGCCCGCATGGGCGACAACAGCCCGAGGTCCGCGGGCCGGTCAGCCGAAGTCAAAGAACACCGTCTCCTTCTCGCCCTGCAGGTGGACATCGAACCGGTAGACGTCCTCGCGCTCGCGCGTGGCCAGGAGCGTGCGCGCCCGCTCGGGCGGCAGCGTGTCGAGGAAGGGGTGCTCGGCCAGGTAGATGCGGGTGTAGAGGTGGTGCAGCAGGCCGCGGGCGAACACGCAGACGCTGATGTACCCGGTGCCGGGCACCAGGGTGCGCAGGGTCCAGCGGCCGTCGGCGTCGGTCGGGACCCGGCCGAACCCCGTGAAGTCGACGCCGTGCCTGCCGATGATCGACCCGTTCACCGGGTCGCGGCGCAGCGTGCCCGGAGCGCCCCGCAGGTCACCGGCGGGATCGGCCTGCCAGAACTCCAGCAGCGCGTCCGGCACCGGCGCGCCCGCGCCGTCGTGGACGTACCCGTGCACGGTGATCCCGCCGGCGGCGAGGTCACCGCCGCCGGGGAACGGCAGCGCGTAGCCGTAGAAGGGGCCGACGGTCTGCGAGGGGGTGGGGTTCATCGGCCTTCCTCCATCCAGGTCGCGGCTGGGCCGTCGAGGACGATGTCCCAGCGGTAGCCGAGCGACCACTCGGGCCGGGACAGTTCGTGGTCGTAGGCGGACACCAGCCGCTGCCTGGCCCGCTCGTCGGTGACGGAGTTCAGGATCGGGTCGTACGGGAAGAGCGGGTCGTTCGGGAAGTACATCTGCGTGACCAGCCGCTGGGTGAAGGCCGTGCCGAACACCGAGAAGTGGATGTGGGCCGGCCGCCAGGCGTTGACGTGGTTGCGCCACGGGTAGGCGCCGGGCTTGATCGTGGTGAACGCGTACCGGCCCTCGTCGTCGGTGAGGCAGCGGCCGACGCCGGTGAAGTTGGGGTCGAGCGGCGCCGGATGGTCGTCGCGCTGATGCGGGTAGCGCCCGGAGGCGTTGGCCTGCCAGATCTCCACGAGCTGGCCGCGCACCGGCCGCCCGTCCCTGTCGAGGACGCGGCCCTGCACGGTGATCCGCTCGCCCAGCGGCTCGCCGAGGTGCTGGCGGGTCAGGTCGGCGTCGAGCGCGGTGACGTCCGTGACGCCGAAGACCGGGCCGGTCAGCTCCGTCGCCTCGGGGTCCTTCAGCGCCACCAGGGGCTGCTTCGGGTGGCGCAGCGCGGTGCTGCGGTAGGGGGCGTAGTCCCGGTCGGGATGATCCGCCTGCCGGCCGTCGCGCGCGGCGCGGATCTCGGCCATCTCCTTGTCGATGTCGGCCTGGGTGAGGGGTGGCATCATGAGCGGCTACCTTTCGACTACGACGGCTCGACTGCGACGGCTGCTACGACGGCTCGGCCACGACGGTCGCCTCGGCGGCGGCGGGTCCTCACGCGTGGACCTCCGCGGCCGTGCGGTCGCGCAGCTCGGCCGGGGTGACGCCGGGCGCGGTCTCGACCAGTCTCAGCCCGTCGCCGGCGACGTCCAGCACGCCGAGGTCGGTGATGATCCGGTGCACGCACGCCCGGCCGGTGAGCGGCAGCGTGCACTCCTCGACGATCTTCGGCGTGCCGTCCTTGGCGGTGTGCTCCATGATCACGATGACCCGGCGCGCGCCGTGGACCAGGTCCATCGCCCCGCCCATACCCTTGACCAGCCTGCCGGGAACCATCCAGTTCGCCAGGTCCCCGCGCGCCGACACCTGCATCCCGCCGAGCACCGCCACGTCGATGTGCCCGCCGCGGATCATCCCGAACGACAGCGCCGAGTCGAAGAACGACGCGCCCGGCCGGACGGTCACCGTCTCCTTGCCCGCGTTGATCAGGTCGGGGTCCAGCTCGTGCTCGGCGGGATAGGGGCCGACGCCGAGGATGCCGTTCTCCGAGTGCAGGACCACGTCCACGTCCTGAGGCAGGAACGACGGGATCCGGGTGGGCAGGCCGATGCCGAGGTTGACGTAGTCGCCGTCGCGCAGCTCCGCCGCCGCCCGCGCGACCATCTCGTCCCGGGTCCAGCTCACCGGGCGACCGTCCGCTTCTCGACGGCCTTGTCGGCGGCCTGCTCGGGCGTGAGCACCAGCAGGCGCTGGACGAACACGCCGGGCAGGTGAACCTCGTCGGGGTCCAGCTCGGTCAGCTCCTCGACCTCGGCGATCGTGACCCGTCCGGCCATCGCGGCCAGCGGGTTGAAGTTGCGGGCGGACTTGCCGAAGACCAGGTTGCCGTGCCGGTCCCCCTTGGCCGCGCGGACGAGCGCGAAGTCCGTCGTGATGCTGTGCTCCAGCACGTACGGCCGGCCGTCGAACTCGCGGATCTCCTTGGGCGGCGAGGCGACGTCGATCGAGCCGTCGGGGTGGTGGCGCAGCGGCAGGCCGCCCTCGGCGACGGGCGTGCCCACGCCGGCCGGGGTGTAGAAGGCGGGGATCCCGGCGCCGCCCGCGCGCAGCCGCTCGGCCAGGCTGCCCTGCGGGGTCAGCTCGACCTCCAGCCTCCCCGTCAGGTACTGGCGGGCGAACTCCTTGTTGTCGCCGATGTAGGAGGCGGTCACGCGGGCGATGCGCCCGGCCGCCAGCAGGACGCCCAGACCGCCGCCGTCGACTCCGCAGTTGTTCGACACCACGGAGATACCGCTCACCCCGGTGGCGTGCAGGGCCCGGATCAGCACGCTCGGGATGCCGCTGAGGCCGAAGCCGCCGACCGCGAACGAGGCGCCGTCACGCACGCCGGCCAGCGCCTCACCGGCGGTGGCGACCACCTTGTCTCCCCGCACGACGCTCCCTCCGCTGACCGGATGTGTTCGCACAGCGAACTTCAGTTCACTATTGTCGGACGAGTATGCGGACGCCGCGACGCCGCTGTCAAACTGTCCTGAGGCGGCACGCCGACCTGTCGGGCGGGCCGCCTCAGCCATCCGGCGGGCGTCCCGGGCCGTCCGTCATGAGCTGTCGGAGGAGGGGCGGATGGAGCCGGGCGGAACCCTGGAGCGCGGGCTCGCCGTCCTGCGGGCGCTGACCGCCGAGCCCGCGCAGCGGATGCGCGCGACGGACCTGGTGCGCGCGACCGGGCTGGCCAGGTCCACGATCGACCGCCTCCTGGCCACGTACGCCCAGCTGGACTACGTGCGGTTCGACGGGCGCGACGTGCGGCTCGCCCCGCGCCTGATGGAGCTGGGCGAGGCGTACCTGGCATGCGGCGGCCTGCGCGACCGGCTGGCGCCGCTCGCGGAGGGGCTGGCCCGGGAGCTGGACGAGTCGGTGTCGCTGGCCGTCCTCGACGGCGACGGGGTCCGCTTCGTCGGTCAGTTCACGCGGCGGCGCACCATGTCGGTGGCCTTCCGGGTCGGCGACCTGCTGCCCGCCGCCCGCTGCGCGGCGGGCCTCGTCCTCCTCGATCCCGGCGCGCCGTGGGCCGAGGACGACCAGCTCGTCGAGCCTGGCCTGGTCGCGGTCGCGATGCCCGTACGGGACCCGGACGGCACGCCGGTCTGCGCGGTGAGCGTGGTCAGCCACACCAGCAGGCACACCGCCGGCGGGCTGCGCGAGCACGCCATGCCCAGCCTGCTCAGGACGGTCACGGAGATGGAAGCGACCCTGGCCGCCCCCCGCCCCGCTCAGGGGTCCGCCCTGCCCGCCCCCGTGGACATCCGCCGACCGGCCGCCGTGAACGCTCCAGCGGGAGGCTCGGACAGCTCGGACGGCTCGGACGGCTCGGAAGGCGGCCTGCGGTCGCTGGCGCGTGGGCTGGCCGTGCTGGTGGCGCTCGGCTCGACGCCCGGCGGCTCCACCCTGGCCGACGTCGCCAGGGCCACGGGGCTCCCCCGGGCCACGGTGCGGCGGTCGCTGCTGACCCTGGAACGCCTCGGGTACGCGGCGGCCGACGGCTCCCGCTTCACGCCGCTGCCCCGGGTGATGGAGCTGGGCTACGCCCACCTGTCGGAGCTCTCGTTCGGCGAGGTCGTCCAGCCGCACCTGGCGGACCTGGTGGCGCGGCTGCGCCATTCGGCCTCCGTCGCGGTGCTGTCCGGCGACGACGTCCTGTACGTGGCTCGGGTGCCGACCGCGAGCATCATGACCGTCGACATCAGGGTCGGCACACGCTTCCCCGCGTACGCCACCTCCATGGGCCGGGTCCTGCTCGCGGACCAGCCCGAGGAGCGGCTGGCCGCCATCACGCTCCGGCCGCTGACCCGCCACACCGTCACGTCCCCCGCCGCGTTCGCACGGGCGGTCCGCCGGGCCGGCGAGGACGGCTACGCCCTGGTGGACCAGGAGCTGGAGGAGGGGGTGCGGTCCATCGCGGTGCCCGTACGCGGCCGGGACGGACGGGTCGTGGCGGCCGTCAACGTCGCCACCCACGCCAGCCGCGCCACACCCGACGACCTGCTGCGCGACGTCCTGCCCGCACTCTCCGAGACCGCCGCCCGCATGGCGGCCGACCTCCGCCACCTCCCCGCCACGCCGTAACCGATCAGGCGCCGCAGTCGGGGAGGGCCGGGCGTATTTAGTAATCGGTACGGTATCGTTTATTAAATGATCGACACCGTGCTCATTGCCGGAGCCGGCCCCACGGGGCTGGCCCTCGCCGTCCACCTGACGCTGCACGACGTCCCTGTGCGGGTGGTCGACGCCGCCCCCGCCCCCGCCACCACCTCAAGGGCGCTCGGTCTGCAACCACGCGGCGCCGAGGTCCTGGAACGGATCGGCGCGCTCGGCGACCTGCCGGAGCGGTCGCAGCGCTCGCTCCACATGTCCTACAACGAGGGATCCCGCACCGTGCTGCGGCTCCAGGTCGGCCAGGCGGTGATGGACCAGCCGAAACAGGCGCTGCTGGTCTCGCAGGCCGAGGTCGAGGGAGTCCTGCGGCGACGGCTTCTGGAGCTGGGCGGCGACGTCGAGTGGGGCACCCGCGTGGCCGGGGCCCGGCAGGACGGCGAGGCCGTCACCGTCACCCTCCAGACGGGCGACGGCGCCGAGCAGCGCACCGGGACCGGCTGGCTCGTCGGCTGCGACGGCGCGCACAGCGCGGTGCGCAAGCTCGCCGGGATCGCCTTCCCCGGCCGCGCCCTCATCGAACGCCTGCTCATGGTCGACGTGCGGGCCCGGTGGCCCTTCGACCGGAACGGCAGCACGACCTGGATGGACGCCGGTCACATGCTGTCGGTGACCGCACTGCCGGACGACACATGGCGGGTGTTCACCGAGCCACCGGCGGACCTGCCGGACGAGCTGTCCGAGAGCGAGATCACCGATCGGGTGCTGGAGGAGTTCGCCCGCCGCAGCGGCGTAGGGCGGGACACGGTCGAGGAAGTCCGCTGGGCCTCGGAGTTCCGGATCCACCGCCGCCTCGCCGAGACCTACCGCCGCGGCCGGATCCTCATCGCGGGCGACGCCGCGCACATCCAGAGCCCCACCGGCGGTCAGGGGCAGAACACCGGACTGGGCGACGCGGAGAACCTCGCCTGGAAGCTGGTGCTCGTGACGCGCGGCCGCGCCGACCGGCGGCTCCTCGACACCTACGAGGGCGAGCGGCGCCCGCTGGCCCGCAACGTCCTGCGGGCCACCAGCACCGCAGTGGGCATCATGTTGCCCGACACGCAGTGGAAACGCCTGCTCCGCGACAAGATGGTGCTGCCGGCCGTCCGCCTGCAGGCCGTGCAGCGCCGGCTGTGGCTGGCCGCTTCCCAGCTCGGCATCAGCTACCGGGGCGGGCCGCTGGCCCCGGAGACGCACTGGTGGACCTCCGGCCCCCGCCCGGGCGACCGGATGCCGGACATCAGGTGCCTGGACGCCGCCGGCGGCGAGGTCACCCTGCACGCGGCCGTCCTCGGGCGGTGGGTGGTACTCGCCGCCGACCGGCGCGTCGCCGACCGGCACGCCGAGGCCGCCGGGGCCCGGCTCGGCGCCGGCCTCGTCACCGCCCTCGTCCCCGTGCCGGCCGCCCCTGGCCGGGAGCACGGCTGGGACCCGCGTGACGTGGTACTGGTCCGGCCCGACGGGCACATCGGTTGGCGTGGCCGCCCGGCACCCGACAGACTGGCGGCATGGCTCGATCAGGTGCTGTGGCCGGCGTAGAGCGCGGCCGTCCCCGTGACCCCGGCAACGACGCCGCGATCCTCGACGCGGCGCTGGACCTGCTGATCGAGCGAGGGGCCGCGGGCACCAGCATCGAGGCGGTCGCCCAGCGCGCCGGCGTGGCCAAGCTGACCGTCTACCGGCGCTGGCGCTCCAAGGAGGAGCTCCTCATGGCGGCCCTGGAGCACGCCCGTGACCCCGGCCTCGAAGCGCCGCCCACCGCCGGGCGGTCCCTGGAGGAGCTGATCGGGTATGTCGCGGAACTTCTGGGCCGACCCCGGTTCCGGGCGCTGATGGCGCGCGTCATCGGCGCCTCGGTGGACTACCCGAAGCTGGTGACCGCCTACACCGAACGCTACCTCCGGCCCCGGATCGACGCCCTCGCCGACGTCGCCCGGCGCGCCGTCGCCGACGGCCACCTCCCGCCGGACACCGATCCCGGCGTCCTCCAGGACGTCCTGGCCGGCTCGATCGGGTTCGTCCTGCTGCGGGGCGAGGAGGAGGTGACCCCGGCGGAGGTCGAGCGCCGCCTACGCACCCTCCTCCACCACGTCGGCTACCGGCTCTAGAAGAGGCTCCGGCCTTCGCCGGAGGCCGGGAAGCCGGGGCCGTGGAGCTGCGGCCGGCACGCGCCCGGGGGCCGGCGCGTGCCGGTGACCGGCCGGGCGGCGGGGGGCGGGACGGCCGGCTACCTCCACAGGTAGTCGTGGCGCGGCGCGGCGGGGCCGACGAAGACGCCGCCGTCCCGGACCTGCCACTCGAACTGGCCGTCCACCTCGTGGAAGGCCAGGAAGAGCCCGCGGACGCGGTCGCCGTCCTCGTCGGCCGCCGGGAGGGCGGCGAGCGCGCGGAGCTGCTCCAGGACGTCGGCGGCACCGGCCTCCCGGACGGCCCGGGCGTAGCAGGCCGCGTCCAGCCAGCCGCTTTCGGGAAAGGCCCAGCCCGCACCGCCGCTCGCACGGATGACGCGCTCCGCCTCCGGCCGCTGCCCGTGAAGCTCCAGCCAGCCGCGTATGTGGACCCAGGCACCCATGAGGCCATGGTGGCGGACGGGAGGGCGCGCGGGGATCCCGGGGTCGCGCTCCGGGCAGTGAGAGGCGCGGCCTCGGTCAGGCGGGCGGGGCCAGGATGTCGGCCAGGATGTCGGCCACGGTGACGACGCGGATCAGCGGCTCGTACAGCCGCATCACCTCCAGCGCCCGCTGGTGGCTCGCGTCGTCCGCGCCCGCGCACGCGTCGGCGGCGACGAGCACCTCGGCGCCGGCGTCGGCCGCGGCCAGGGCGGTGGACAGGACGCAGCAGTCGGTGGACACGCCCGCCAGCACCAGGCGGCCGTCCGGGCCGACCCGGCCGGCCAGCTCCGGCGTCCACTTGCCGAACGTCGGGGCGTCCAGCGTCGGGCCGGCGTCGGCGGCAAGGCCGGCGAGGTCGTCCACCAGCCCGTACGCGCGGGAGTCGGGTGCCTGCAGGGCGAACGGCCAGCGTTCGTAGTAGTCCGCCCAGGCCCCGGCGGGCGCCTCGGGGGCGACGAAGCGGGTGAACGTGACCCGGGGGCCGAAGGCGCCGACCAGCTTCCTGATCGGCTCGACGGTCTCGGCGAAGCGGGGGGCGAACCAGGGGCTGTCCGGCTCGCCGAAGACCCGCTGCATGTCGATGACCGACAGCCAACCCGCGCGCGACGTCATGCCCGCGCCTCCTCGGCGGTCTCGGTGGAGGACGGGGCGCTCTCCTGGGCGCGGACCCGCGACCGGCCGAGCACGAGCATGGCGACGAAGCCGACGGCCAGCGCGACCAGGACGCCCAGGTTGGCGAAGGCCCAGTCGCCCTCCTTGCCACCCAGCCCGAGCGGGCCGAGCAGGTAGCCCTGCCAGGCCAGCCAGCTCGCGCCGCCGTTGGTGACCAGGCCCCAGCCGAGGACGGCGCCGGCGCCCACGACCGCGACGGGCAGCAGCGGCACGTCGCCGTAGCGGCCCCGCGGGCGGTAGAGGTCGGCCTCGTCGTAGTCGCGGCGGCGCAGCGCGAGGTCGGCCAGCATGACGCCGCACCAGGCGGCGATCGGGACGCCGAGCGTGGTGAGGAACCCCATGAACGGGCCGAGGAAGTCGTCGGCGACGAACACGATGTACACGGTGCCCGCCACCATCAGCGCCCCGTCGATCAGCGCGGCGACGTAGCGCGGCGCCCGCAGGCCGGCCGCCAGCAGCGCCAGCCCGGAGGAGTAGATGTCGAGGACCGCCCCGCCGACCAGGCCGAGCACCGCCACCGCCGCGAACGGGATGAGGAACCACGTGGGCAGGACCGTGGTCAGCGCCCCGATCGGGTCCGCGGCGACCGCCTTGTTCAGCCCCGGGGACGAGCCCGCCAGCAGCAGGCCGAACACCAGCAGGACCAGCGGCGCCAGCGACGCCCCGAAGGTCGTCCAGCCCACCACCCCCTTGCTCGACGACCGGCGCGGCAGGTAGCGCGAGTAGTCGGCGGCCGCGTTGACCCAGCCCAGCCCGAACCCGGTCACCATGAACACCAGGGCGCCGATGAACTGCTGGGCCGAGCCCGGCGCCACCGACTGCACGGCGTCCCAGTGGATGTGCGGCAGGACCAGGACGATGTACGCCACGGTCAGCACCCCGGTCACCACCGTGATGACGGTCTGCATGCGCATGATGACGTCGAAGCCCATGACGCCGCCGGCGACGATCAGCGCGGTCACCACGAGGAGCGCGATCGCCTTGGTGGAGGCGCCGCCGCCCCAGCCGAGGCGGTCGAGGACGGTCGCGGCGGCCAGCGTGGCGAGCGCCGTCAGGGCGGTCTCCCAGCCGAGGGTGAGCATCCACGAGATCGCGGACGGGAGCCGGTTGCCGCGCACGCCGAACGCCGCCCGGCTCAGCACCATCGTCGGGGCCGAGCCCCGCTTGCCGGCCACGGCGACGAACCCGCACAGCAGGAAGGAGAAGACGATCCCGACGGCCCCGGCGACCAGCGCCTGCCAGAACGAGATCCCGAAGCCGAGGGCGAACGAGCCGTAGCTCAGCCCGAGGACCGAGACGTTGGCCGCGAACCAGGGCCAGAACAGCTGGCGGGGGCGTCCTTTCCGATCGGCGTCCCCGATCACGTCGAGCCCGTGCGTCTCCACCTTGAGCCGCCCGCCGGCGCGTGTGTCCTGCGTGTCGTCCATCAGACCTACCTGTTCAGCCCGGCCTGTTCAGACCGGTCCGGTCGAACGTAGGCGCCGGTTTCGGATGTCGTCAATAGTGATATTCGTCCGGTGATTTGGCGACATGCCCGGATACCCGGACGCCCGGCCCCACGGGCGCACCCGACATGGACACGACCATATTAGATAGCTAAGCTATCCAGTGATCGGATAGTCGAACTATCTAAAGGAGTCCCGTGTTCTCCCTCATCGTCCTTCTCCTGGCCACGACACTCGGCCTGCGCCTGCTGGGCAGGCTCGGCGTCCGCCGGTTCGCGAGCTGGCCGATCAGTGCGGCCCACGCGCTGGCACTGCTGCTCGTCGTCACCGCGAGCGCGCACTTCGTGCCGGCCGGTGTCGCCTTCATGCCGAACCACGCCGACATGGTGGCGATGGTGCCGCCCTTCGTGCCGCTCCCCGCCCTCATGGTGTACGTGACCGGAGTGCTGGAGCTGCTCGGCGCCGCCGGGCTGGTCGTGACGGCGACCCGCCGGGCCGCCGGCGTCGCCCTGGCCATCCTCTTCGTGCTGCTGCTCCCGGCCAACGTGTACGCGGCGCTGGCCGGCGTGCCCCTCCAGGGCGCCCCCGCCACACCGCTGTGGGTGCGGATCCCGGAGCAGGTGCTGTACATCACGATCGCGCTCTGGGCGGCCCGCTCGACCGGCGCCCCCCTGACCCGCGCGCCCCGCGCACGATCCGGCGCGCGCTGACACAGCGTGGCAGGCGATTGCGCTTTCGCGATCGGTGTCATGGTTTGCAACCCTCCGGGACGCGGTAAAGCACTACACACGGTGACCGAATGGACACTGTACGGCGATGCCAGGCCGACAAAGGGGGCTCGGGGCCATGAGCACAGCCAAGCCGGATACCGCCCTGGATGAGGTGCACATCCTGTGGACGTCCGAAGGCATGAGCTGCGACGGGGACACCGTCTCGATCACGGCCGCCTCACTGCCGAGCATCGAGGACGTCCTCCTCGGGCTCGTGCCGGGCCTGCCCAAGGTCCACCTGCACAACAAGGTGCTCGCCCCGGAGGTCGGCGACGCGTTCATGGCCGCGTTCCACCAGGCGGCCGAGGACCGGCTCGGCCCGTTCATCTTCGTGGTGGAGGGCTCCATCCCGAACGAGAACATCAACGGGGACGGCTACTGGACCTCGATGGGCAACGACCCGGCGACCGGGCAGCCCATCACGGTCAACGAGTGGATCGACCGGCTCGCGCCGCGGGCGTGGGCCGTGGTCGCGATCGGCACCTGCGCGGCGTACGGCGGCATCCACGCCATGGCGGGCAACCCGACGGGCTCGATGGGGCTGGCCGACTACCTGGGGCCGGACTTCCGCTCCGCGGGCGGCCTGCCCATCGTCAACGTGCCGGGCTGCCCGGTGCAGCCGGACAACTTCATGGAGACCCTGACCTGGCTGCTGTACCAGGCGGCCGGGCTGGCTCCGATGATCCCGCTCGACCGGCAGCTCCGGCCGACCTGGCTGTTCGGCAAGACGGTCCACGAGGGCTGCGACCGGGCGGGTTATTACGAGCAGGGCGACTTCGCCCTCGACTACAACTCGCCCAAGTGCCAGGTCAAGGTGGGCTGCTGGGGCCCGGTCGTCAACTGCAACGTCACCAAGCGCGGCTGGATGGCCGGCATCGGCGGCTGCCCCAACGTGGGCGGCATCTGCATCGGCTGCACGATGCCCGGCTTCCCGGACAAGTTCATGCCGTTCATGGACCAGCCGCCGGGAGCGTCCGTGTCCGCGGGCATGGCGGGCGTCTACGGGGGGCTCGTGCGCGGGCTGCGGGCCATCACCAACAAGACCGTCAACACCGAACCGAAGTGGCGTCACAACGAACGCAAGCTGACCAGCGGGTACGACCCCCGCTGGCAGGGCTAGAAGGGGGAGCGTCGAGGTGACGACCCGATCCGTGCCGGCGCAGGAGACGCGGCAGCTCGTGGAGATGTCCTGGGACCCGATCACCAGGATCATCGGCAACCTGGGCATCTATACCAAGATCGACTTCAACAACAGGCAGGTCGCGGAGTGCAAGAGCACCTCGTCCCTGTTCCGCGGCTACAGCGTGTTCATGAAGGGCAAGGACCCGCGCGACGCGCACTTCATCACCAGCCGCATCTGCGGCATCTGCGGTGACAACCACGCGGTCTGCTCGGTCTACGCACAGAACATGGCGTACGGGATCAAGCCCCCGCCGCTGGCCGACTGGATCCTCAACCTCGGCGAGGCCGCCGAGTACATGTTCGACCACACGCTGTTCCAGGACAACCTGGTCTTCGTCGACTACTGCGAGCAGATGGTCAAGGAGACCAACCCCAGCATGCTGCGCCGCGCCGAGACCACGGAGGCGCCCCGGGGGGACATCCACGGCTACCGGACCATCGCCGACATCATGCGGGCCTTCAACCCGTTCACCGGCGACGTGTACCGCGAGGCGCTGCAGATCAGCCGGCTCACCCGGGAGATGTGCTGCCTCATGGAGGGCCGGCACGTGCACCCGTCGACCGTCTACCCGGGCGGCGTCGGCACGGTCGCCACGCCGCAGGTGTTCACCGACTACCTGGTGCGGCTGGTCCGGGCGCTCGACTTCATCAAGCGGGCCGTCCCCATGAACGACGACGTCTTCGACTTCTTCTACCAGGCGCTGCCCGGCTACGAGGAGGTCGGCCGGCGGCGGATCATGCTGGGCTGCTGGGGGGCGTTCCAGGACCCGAACGTGGTCGACTACGACTACCGGCACATGGAGGAGTGGGGCCGGGCCATGTTCGTGACGCCCGGCATCGTGCTGGACGGCGAGCTGCTGACCACCAACCTCGTCGACATCAACCTCGGCATCCGCATCCTGCTCGGCAGCTCGTACTACGACGACTGGCAGGGCGAGGAGACCTTCGTCACCCAGGACCCGCTCGGCAACCCCGTCGACCAGCGCCACCCGTGGAACCAGACGACGCTGCCCAAGCCGCAGCGGCGCGACCTGGAGAACGGCAACTACAGCTGGGTCATGAGCCCCCGCTGGTACGACCGGCGCACCGGCGACCACCTGGCCCTGGACACCGGCGGCGGGCCGCTGGCCCGGCTGTGGAGCACGGCGCTGGCCGGGCTGGTCGACGTAGGCGGTGTCCGCGCCACCGGGCACAGCGTGGAGATCAACCTGCCGAAGTCCGGCTCCCTGCCGGAGACGCGGCTGGAGTGGCACGTGCCGAAGTGGGCCAACACGATCGAGCGCAACCGGGCCCGGATGTACTTCGTCGCCTACGCCGCCGCGCTGGCCTTCCACTTCGTCGAGCAGGCGCTCAGCGAGGTCAGGGCCGGGCGCACCAAGGTCTTCACCGACTTCGACGTGCCCGACGAGGCGATCGGCTGCGGCTTCCACGAGGCGGTGCGGGGCGTCCTGTCGCACCACATGGTCATCCGTGACGGGAAGATCGCCAACTATCACCCGTACCCGCCCACGCCGTGGAACGCCAGCCCGCGCGACATCTACGGGACGCCGGGCCCGTACGAGGACGCGGTGCAGGACCTGCCCATCTTCGAGGAGAACGGGCCGGAGAACTTCAAGGGCATCGACATCATGCGGACCGTCCGCAGCTTCGACCCGTGCCTGCCGTGCGGCGTGCACATGTACCTCGGCGACGGCAAGGTGCTGCGGCAGGTCCACTCCCCCACCCTCGGCACGAGCGTCCCGGGCTGATCCGCGATGGACGACCAGGAGGTGACCGAGCGGGTGCGCCGCGTCGAGGCGCTGCTCGAAGGCGGGGCGGACCCGCGGGCGGTGGAGCTCGCCGAGGCGCTGCTCGACCTGTACGGCGAGGCGCTGGGGCGGGTCATGGCCGTGGCCGCCGCGGCCGGCGGCGGCCTGCCGGAGCGGATCGCGGCCGACGGCCTGGTGGCGCACCTGCTGCTGCTGCACGGCCTGCACCCGCTGGACGCGACCACCCGCATCGGCCACGCGCTGGAGGCGGCGCGGGACCGGCTGGGCGGGGCGGAGGCGGAGGTCGTGGCGGTCGAGGACGACCTGGGGCGGCTGCGGCTGCGCCGGCCGGGCGGGGGCTGCCGGTCCTCGGCGGCGCGGGTGCGCGCGGTCGTGGAGCAGGCGGTGCGGGACGCGGCACCGGAGTTCGAACGGGTCGTGGTGGAGGAGCCGGCCGCCGTACCGGCTCCCGTGGTGATCCCCGTGGAGAGCCTGCTCAGGGCCCCGAGGACGCGGGCGTGAGGCGGCGGCGATGACGGGGAGCGCGCTGCGCAGGCTCATCGCCCGTCCGGGCGCGGCGCCGGGACAGCGGGTGGCCGGGTCCGGGGGCGAGGCCGAGGAGTGGTGCGAGCTGTGCGCCGCCCCCCTTCCCGAGGCGCACCGGCACCTGCTCGACCTCAAGGCCCGCGAGCTGCGCTGCGCCTGCCGGCCGTGCTCCGTGCTGTTCGACCGTCCGGATGGTCCGCCGCACTCGGAGGACGCGGGTGGCACGGGGGCCGTGGGCGGCCCCTACCGGCTGGTTCCCGACCGCCGGTGGCTCCTGGACGGGTTCGAGCTGGACGACGAGACGTGGGCCGGGCTGAGCATCCCGGTCCGGATGGCGTTCCTCCTCCACGACGCGGCGGCGCGGCGTACGGCGCTGTTCTACCCGAGCCCCGCCGGCGCTGTCGAGTCCCCGCTGGAGTCGTCCCTGTGGCGGCGGCTGGAGGAGGCCAACCCGGTGCTGCGGCGGGTGACACCGGACGTCGAGGCCCTGCTCGTCAACCGGACCGGCGCCGCCGGGGAGCACTGGATCGTGCCCGTGGACGACTGCTACGCCCTGGTCGGCCTGCTCCGTACCCACTGGAAGGGGCTCGCCGGAGGGTCGCGGGTCTGGGACGCGATCAGCGACTTCTTCGGCGGGCTGCGTGAGAGGTCGACGACCGTGCCCGCAGCCCCGAACCCGACAGTTGAGGGGAGAACGCGATGACCCGCAAGAGCGAATCGCACATCAGGACGGGACGGCGCCAGGTGCGCCCCGACACGCCTTCGCACATCAAGGGGGTCAACGAGGGCAACGCCGTGGGCCACTACGAGCGCCAGGTGGGGCACCTCATCGACGGCCGCTCCACCGCCGCGCGCTCCACCGGCGTCAACGCCGCGGACCGCGACGTCATCGACCCCGACATGCCCAACCTCTCCCCCGCCTGATCCCGTGTCCGACACGACGACGGCCGGCGGCGTTCCGGCCCTGCGCATCACGGTCGAGGACGCCCGGGCAGCCGAGTTCGCGGCCGTGCCGGCGCTGGAGTTCGCGCTGCGGATCACCGACGCGAGCGGCTGCGAGGTGCGCTCGGTCATCCTGGAGACGCAGCTGCGCATCGCCGCCGCCCGCCGGGGCTACGACGAGGCGAGCCGCGAGCGGCTCGCGGAGGTGTTCGGGCCGTCCGAGCTGTGGGGCAGGAGCCTGGGCAGCCTGATGTGGGCGCAGACCGTCACACACCTGCCCGCCTTCACCGGCGAGACGACCGCGCTGGTACGGGTGCCCTGCACCTACGACTTCGACGTGGCCGCCGCGAAGTACCTCCACGCGGTGCGCGACGGCGAGATCCCGCTGGAGTTCCTCTTCAGCGGCACGACGTTCCACCTCGACGGCGGGGCGCTGCGGGCCGCGCGCCTCCCGTGGGACACCGAGGCCCGGTTCCGCATGCCGGCCGCCACCTGGCGGGAGCTCATGGACCACTACTTCCCCGGAGACGCCTGGCTGCGGCTGGGCCGTGACATGTTCGACCGGCTGCACGCCTACCGGACCCGCAACGCCCTGCCGGGCTGGGACGAGGTCGTGGAGTCGCTGCTGAAGGCGGGAGCCGTTGATGGACGCTGAAGGCGGGGAGCCGCTGATGGACCAGGTCGGGCAGATCGCGCGGGCCGTGCTCTACGAGGGCTACCTGTTGTGGCCGTACCGGCAGTCGGCGCTGAAGAACCGGCACCGCTGGACGATCGGCGGCGTGCACCCCGAGCCGTACGGCCGGGCGCACGACGGCAACCCGTGGCTGATGCGGACCCAGTGCCTCCTGGAGGCGGACCCCGGCGCGGCCGTGGACGTGCGGGTGCGCTTCCTGCACGTCGTCGTCCGGGAGCCGGCTCTGCTCCGGGACGGCGTACCGGAGCCTGTGCCGGAGCCGGTCTCCGGCAGAGGCTCCGGCGGGGTGCCCGGGCCCGTGCCGGAGCCCGGCGGCGGGCGCGTGCTGGTCCGGGAGGAGGCGGTGGAGCGGGAGGTGGCGGCGTGCGGCCTGGCCCTGGAGGGCCTGCTGCGGCGGCCCGCCCGCGTCGCGATCGACGTGCCCGCGGGGCGGGAGTACGAGGTCCTCGCCGACGGGTCCGGCGCGGCGCTCCGGTCCTGGGAGGAGCTGCGCGGGCACGTCGAGGTGGGCGCCGAGCAGGTGGAGCCCGGCCTGTTCCGGCTGACGGTCACCGTGGTCAACACCACTGCGTGGGAGGGCGGCACCCGTACCGGCGCGATGCGGCGCACCCTGGTCTCGGCGCACAGCGTGCTGCACGCGCCGGACGGCCGGTTCGTCTCGCTGATGGACCCGCCCGAGGAGCTGCGCGCCCACGCGGAGGGCTGCGGCAACGTCGGCACCTGGCCGGTCCTCGTCGGCGAGGAGGGCGAGCGGCACACGATGCTGTCGGCGCCGATCATCCTGTACGACCACCCGCGGATCTCGCCGGAGAGCCCGGGCGACCTGTTCGACGCGACGGAGATCGACCAGCTGCTGACGCTGAGCGTGCTGGCGCTGAGCGACGAGGAGAAGCGGGAGATCCGCGAGGGCGACCCGCGGGGCAGGGAGATCCTGGAGCGGTGCGACGCCCTCACCCCCGAGCGGCTCATGCGGCTGCACGGCGTCCTGCGCACGGAGCCGACATGAACGACGGTTCGGGGGACGGGGCCGATCGCATGGTGGGGATGGGGTTCTGGGCGCGGATGGAGCGGCGTGGCCCCGACGTGGTGACCATCGCCGGGCGGCCCGTGCGGTCCGGCTCCCGGGTCCGGCTGCGCCCCTCCGCGCTGGGGCGGACCGACATCATGGACCTGGTCCTGGACGGCCGCGTCGCCGTCGTCGAGTCGATCGAGCAGGACGACGAGGGCGCCTTCCACCTCGCGGTGACGCTCGACGACGACCCGGGCCGCGACCTCGGTGAGGCCCGGATGCCGGGCCACCGGTTCTTCTACGGGGCCGACGAGGTCGAGCCGCTGGACTCGCCGGCCGCGCAGGCTCCGGGCACGCGGATCCTCGTCGCGGGCATCGGCAACGTCTTCCTCGGCGACGACGGGTTCGGCGTCGAGGTGGCCCGCCGGATGGCCGCGCTGCCGCAGCCGGCCGGCGTGGACGTGGTCGACTTCGGCATCCGCGGCATGGACCTGGTCTACGCGCTCCAGCGGGACTACGACCTCGCGATCCTCGTGGACGCCGCGCCGCGCGGTGAGGCGCCCGGCACGCTGACGGTGCTGGAGCCGGACCCGGCGGGCGTGCCCTCGGGGGCGCAGGTCGAGGGCCACGGCATGGACCCGGTCCAGGTGCTGCGGCTGGCCGGGGAGCTCGGCCGGCTGCCCGGCCGGGTGGTCGTCGTGTGCTGCGAGCCCGCCGTGGCGCCGGCCGGCGGGCCGGACGAGGACGTGCTCGTGGAGCTGAGCGAGCCCGTCCGGCAGGCGGCCGCCCAAGCCGTCCGTCTGGTGATGGACATGATTGCGGAAAACGCCGGGCCCGCCTCCCGGCCTCCGCATCCGGAAGGAGGTGACATGACATGAGAAGGACACGAGTAGCGGCATTGATCGCCACAGCCGTGGTGACCGCGGCGATTGCCCGCCAATGGCCGGAGATCAAGCGTTATCTGACGATGAAACGGATGTAGCGCCGTATGCACGAGATCGGAATGTGCGAGGGCCTGGTCGAGCTGCTGGAGCAGCGAGCCGGAGGCAGGCGGATCACCGGCGCGCGGGTGCGCGTGGGCGTCCGCCACGCCGTCGTCGACGACGCGTTCGGCCAGGCCTTCACGCTCGCCGCGGCGGGCACCGCCGCGCAGGACGCCGCCGTCGATCTCGTCGTCATGCCGGTCACCGTCACGTGCCGGGCCTGCGGCGCGCGCTGCGAGTCGCTGGACGTGCTGGCGGTCTGCCCGCCGTGCGGCAGCGCCGACGTGGACGTCTCCGGCGGCGACGAGCTGGTGCTGGAGTCCATCACCTTCGGGGAGGAGCCGGCCGATGTGCCTGGGCATCCCCGGTGAGCTCGTCGCCGCCGACCCGGACAACGCCGACCTCGCCGTGGTGGACGTCGCCGGGGTGCGCCGCCGGATCAACGTCGGCCTCCTCGTGGAGGAGGACCTGAAGGTCGGCGACTGGGTGCTGGTGCACGTGGGGTTCGCGCTGTCGAGGATCTCCGAGTCGGAGGCGCAGGCGGTGCTCGACTACCTGGAGGGCCTCGGGCAGGCCTACGACGACGAGCTGGACGCGCTGCGCCAGTCGGACATCACGTGAGGGGGGCGTGTGCGGTTCGTCGATGAGTACCGCGACGCGGACAGGGCACGGACACTGGCCGCGGACATCGCCGCCCGGTGCGAGCCGGGCCGCCGGTACACGTTCATGGAGGTGTGCGGCGGGCACACCCACACGATCTACAAGCACGGGCTGGAAGACCTGCTGCCGGAGGAGGTCGTGCTCGTGCACGGCCCCGGCTGCCCGGTGTGCGTGATCCCGATGGGCCGGGTGGACGACGCCATCCACATCGCCTCCCAGCCCGACGTGATCATGACTTCGTTCGGCGACATGATGCGGGTGCCGGGCGGAACCGGCTCCTTCCTGGAGGCCAAGGCCGCCGGCGCCGACATCCGCATGGTGTACTCCCCGCTCGACGCCCTCAAGATCGCCAAGGAGAACCCGGAGCGGCGGGTGGTGTTCATGGCGATCGGGTTCGAGACGACCGCGCCGTCCACGGCGATGACCGTGCTGCGGGCCGCCGCCGAGAACGTGCGCAACTTCTCGGTCTTCTGCAACCACGTCCTGATCATTCCGGCGATCAAGGCCATCCTCGACTCTCCGGACCTGCGCCTGGACGGCTTCATCGGGCCCGGCCACGTCTCGGCCGTGATCGGCTGCCGGCCGTACGACTTCATCGCCCGCGACTACGGCAAGCCGCTGGTCGTCGCCGGGTTCGAGCCGCTGGACATCCTGCAGTCCGTGCACATGCTGCTCGGGCAGATCGCGGCGGGCCGCCGCGAGGTGGCCAACCAGTACGCGCGCGTGGTGCCGTGGGAGGGCAATCGCACGGCCATGGACGTCATCGGCCGGGTGATGCGGATGCGGGCGCACTTCGAGTGGCGCGGGCTCGGCTTCATCTCCCACTCGGCGCTCGGCCTGTCCGACGCGTACGCGGCCTTCGACGCCGAACGGATCTTCGAGCTGCCCGGGCTACGCGTGGCCGACCCCAAGTCCTGCCAGTGCGGCGAGGTGCTCAAGGGCGTGCTCAAGCCGTGGGAGTGCAAGGTGTTCGGGACGGCGTGCACGCCGGAGACGCCCATCGGCACCTGCATGGTGTCCTCCGAGGGCGCCTGCGCGGCGTACTACAACTTCGGCCGCTTCAGCCGCGAGCGCGTGAGGGAGGCGACCCGGTCATGACCGGCACCCCGCGGGGCGCGCTGCACGAGGACCTCCCGGACCCGGTGCGCGCGCCGGCGTCCGACGAGGACCCGCTCCCCGCTCCCGGCACCCCGCACCGCGACCGCGAGCAGCAGGTCCTCGACCGGATCGCCCGGGCCAGGCGGCGCAAGCCGGTGGTCAGGGAGGAGCGGATCACGCTGGCCCACGGCGCGGGCGGCAAGGCCACGCAGACGCTGATCCAGGCGGTCTTCCTGGAGGCGTTCCGCAACCCGCTCCTGGCTCCCTTGGAGGACGGGGCGACGCTGCGGACGGGCGACGCGCGGGTCGCGTTCACCACCGACTCGTTCGTGGTGTCCCCGCTGTTCTTCCCCGGCGGCGACATCGGCGACCTCGCGGTCAACGGCACCGTCAACGACCTCGCGATGTGCGGGGCGCGGCCGGCGTACCTGGCCGCCGGGTTCATCCTGGAGGAGGGTTTCCCCGTCGCGGACCTGCGGCGGATCGCCGCGTCCATGGCGGCGGCGGCGACCGCGGCCGGGGTGGAGATCGTCACCGGCGACACCAAGGTCGTCCAGCGGGGCAAGGCCGACGGCTGCTACGTCACCACCACCGGCGTCGGCCTGCTGGAGCGGCCCGCGGAGCTGTCGGTCGCGCACGCCCGGCCGGGCGACGCGGTCATCGTGTCCGGGCCGATCGGGGAGCACGGCGCCGCGATCATGCTGGCGCGCGGCGACTTCGGCATCGAGGCGCCGATCGTCTCCGACACGGCTCCGCTGCACGGGATCGTGGCCGCGCTGCTGGACGCCCTGCCCGGCCGAGTACGGGCGCTGCGCGACGCCACGCGCGGCGGGGTGGCCACCATCCTCAACGAGGTGGCCTCCGCCTCCGGCGTGTCCGTGGTGGCCGAGGAGGAGGCGCTGCCGGTGCGGCCCGAGGTGACCGGCGTGTGCGAACTGCTGGGCATCGACCCGCTGTACGTGGCGTGCGAGGGCAGGTTCGTGGCCGTGGTGGACGGCGGGCACGCGGAGCGCGCGGTGGAGGTGCTGCGCGGGCACCCGCTCGGGGCGGGGGCGGCGGTGATCGGCACGGTGCGGGACGACCCGCCGGGGCTGGTCCTGCTGCGTACGGCGTTCGGCGGCACCCGGATCGTGGACCTGCTCGTGGGCGACCCGCTCCCCCGCATCTGCTGAGGACCACCCGCCCCCGAGCTGATCAGGGGCGGGCGGCGGCCACGACCGCCTGGCCGAGGCTGATCCCGCCGTCGTTGCAGGGCACCCGCCGGTGCGTCAGCACCCGCAACCCGCTGGCGCGCAGCCCGTCGGCCACGCCGCCGAGCAGCAGCCCGTTGGCGAACACGCCGCCCGACAGCGCCACCGTGCCGATCCCCGTGGCCCCGGCGACCACGCCGACGGCCGTCACCACCGCGCCGGCCAGCCCGTGGTGGAAGCGTGCCGCGATCACCCCGGCCGGCACGCCGCGCCGCAGGTCGCCGGCGACGGCCCGCACCAGGTCGGTGCTCCTGATCACCACGGGCGCGGTCCCGGTCACCGCCACCGGGTAGCCGTCGCGCACGTCCGGATCGGCCCGCTGCTCCAGGCCGATCGCCGCCTGCCCCTCGTAGGTGACGGTGTCGCGGACGCCCAGCAGCGCCGCCACCGCGTCGAACAGCCGCCCGGCGCTGGAGGTGAGCGGCGCGGCGGGGCCGCCGAAGGCGGCCAGCGCGGCCACGGCCGGCCAGTGCCGCGCGTTGCGGCGGGCCACCGCGAGCCCGCCGGACGGCTCCCCCGCGGCCCCCAGGCAGGCCGCCGCCATCCGCCACGGCTGGCGGATCGCCGTGACGCCGCCCGGCAGCGGCACCAGCTCCAGGTGCCCGGCCCGCTCGTACGCCGCCAGGCTCGCCACCAGCAGCTCGCCGCCCCAGACGGTGCCGTCGGGCCCGTACCCGGTGCCGTCGAACGCCACCCCGATGACCGGGCCGGCCTCGCCGTTGTCGGCCAGGCACGAGGCGATGTGGGCGTGGTGGTGCTGCACGGCGACCGTCTCCACGCCGTCCAGGTCCTGGGCGTACGTGGTGGACAGGTAGCCGGGGTGCAGGTCGTGGGCGACGACCTCGGGATCGACGCCGAGCAGCCGCCGGAAGCGCACGACCTCGGCGGTGAAGGCGCGCAGGGCCAGGTGGCTCTCCAGGTCGCCGAGGTGCTGCGACAGCACCGCGTGCCGCTCCCGCCCGAGACAGAAGGTGCTCTTCTGCTCGGCGCCGCAGGCCAGGACGGGCCGGCGGAACGGCCACGGCAGGGTGAGCGGCTCCGGGGCGTACCCGCGTGACCGTCGTACGGGCATCGGCGCGCCGCGGAACACCCGCAGCACGGAGTCGTCGGCGGGCGCGTGGATCGGCCGGTCGTGGCACAGGAACGCGTCGGCGACGCCGCCCAGGCGCCGCAGCGCGTCCCCGTCGTCGTGCGCGATCGGCTCGTCGGCCAGGTTCCCGCTGGTCAGCACGTACGGCCGGGCCAGCTCGCGGCAGAGCAGGTGGTGCAGCGGCGTGTACGGCAGCAGCACGCCCAGGTCGGGGCCGTCGGGCGCCACCGAGGGCGCGACCGGCGCGCCGGGCCGCCGGGGCAGCAGCACGATCGGCCGGCGCGGCCCGGTGAGCATGGCCGCGGCGGCCTCGCCGGCCTCGCACAGCTCCCGCACGGCGGGCAGATCCGCCGCCATGACCGCGAACGCCTTGTCCGGCCGCCGCTTGCGGGCCCGCAGCCGCGCGACCGCGGCCTCGTCGGCGGCGTCCACCGCGAGGTGGTAGCCGCCGAGCCCCTTGACGGCCAGCACGGCGCCGTCCGCGACCAGGGCGGCCGCCCGCGTGAGGGGGTCGCCGGGGAGCGTC
Source organism: Nonomuraea sp. 3-1Str (assembly GCF_031570565.1). Lineage (NCBI taxonomy): Bacteria > Bacillati > Actinomycetota > Actinomycetes > Streptosporangiales > Streptosporangiaceae > Nonomuraea > Nonomuraea sp. 3-1Str. The sequence goes on along the minus strand of NZ_JALHBK010000030.1, from coordinate 34,448 downwards.
GATCCGTCGGGCGCGCGCAGCGCGAGCCGGGGGCCGCAGGCGGGGCAGCACGTGGGCTGGGCGTGGAAGCGGCGGTCGGCCGGGGCGTGGTACTCGCGGGCGCAGGCGGCGCACAGGGCGAAGCCCGCCATCGTGGTCACCGCCCGGTCGTACGGCACCGCCGTGATGATCGTGAAGCGCGGGCCGCAGGCGGTGCAGTTGACGAACGGGTACCGGAAGCGCCGGTCGGCCGGGTCGAACAGCTCGGCCAGGCAGTCGTCGCAGGTGGCCACGTCCGGCGGGACGAGCGCCCGGCCGGGGGCGCCGGGGTCGCCGGCGACGCTCGGCACGATCCGGAACCCGCCCGCGCCGGTCGGCGGCACGGGGGTGACGCTGACCCGGTCGACGACGGCCAGCGCGGGCGCCCGCTCGCGCACCGCCTCCACCAGCGCGGCGACCGCGGAGGGCGGCCCCTCCGCCTCGATGAACACGCCGCCGCCGTCGTTGCCGACCAGCCCCGCCAGCCCGTACCGGGCGGCGAGGCCGTGCACGAACGGCCGGAAACCGACCCCCTGCACGATGCCCTCGACCCGGATCAGCGAGCGCACCCGCCCGCTCACGCCTCCGCCGGCTCCGCCCGCACGAGCTCGCGCAGCACGTGGCAGGCCGTGGTCTGCGCCTCCTGGACGCGGTGCACCGACGACGACGGGACGACGAACAGGTGGTCGGCCAGGCGCTCCTCGGCCATCCGGCCGCCGCCGGACCCGGCGAAGCCCACCGTCACCATGCCGGTGCGGCGCGCCTGCTCCAGGCCGCGCAGCACGTTGACGGCCCCGCCGCTGGTGGACAGGGCCATCGCCACGTCGCCGGGGCGGCCGAGCGCGGCGAGCTGCCGGGCGAAGACCACGTCGAACGCGACGTCGTTGGCCAGCGCCGTCAGCAGCGCCGCGTCACCGGTCAGCGAGATCGCCGGCAGGGCCGGCCAGGGCCGGCCGCCGTCCCGGTCCGGCGTGCGGAACACCTGGGCGACGGCCTGGGCGTCGGTGCTGCTGCCGCCGTTGCCGAACGCGAACAGCGTGCCCCCGGCCCGGAAGGCCGTCGCCATGGCCGCGGCGCAGGCGGCCAGCGCCGGGCCCAGCGTGCCCAGGACCCGCAGGCGCAGCTCCAGGCTCTCGACGGCCTTGGCCGCGGTGGAGCGGACGAGCTCCCGGGCGGCGCTCTCCCGGGCGTCCCGGGCCGCGTCGCCGGCCGGCGTCAGGAAGGGGTAGATCCCGCTCACGAGCCGTCACCGCCGAGCACCACGATGGCCTCCTTGGCGTGGACGAGGACCACGTCGCCGACCCGCGCCTCGACGAGGGCGACGCTGACCTCCTCCGTGCCGCAGCCGGTCTCGACGAGGGCGAGGCCACCCGGCCGCAGCTCGGTGACGTGCACCGGCACGGCCGTGTCGGCGCACGTGACGCAGGTGCCGGCGGTGCCGCCGGTGGTGCCGCCGGTGGTGCCGCCGGTGGTGTCGTCGGCGGGCCGGGCGGGCGGCGCGAGCCCGGGGTCGTCGAGCAGCACGTGGACCAGCTCCCAGAGCAGGTGGTAGGCCGTCACGTGGACCTCCCGGGCGATCAGCGGGTCTTCGCAACGGGCGGCGATCACGTGATCCGCGACGACACCGCCGAGCGAGCCGTCGCCGTACCCGGGCGGGCGGTCCGCATCACAGCCGGGGCCCGGTGGGGCGGTCGTCAGGGCGATGGTGAGCATGCCCAGCTCGCGGGCCGCCGCCAGCCCGGCCAGGACGCGCCGGTCCCGCTCACCGGCAGGAACGCCGAGCGCGATGTCCTCCGGCCGCCCGAACGTCGCGACCTGCGCGGCGAACACGGCCTCCGGCCCGCCGGACGCGGCGAGACCGCCGAGCGCCGCCGCGTCGCCGGCCAGCGAGATCGCCGGCAGCGCCCGCTTGCCCACGATCACGGGGTGGGTGAACTCGACGGCCACGTGCCCCGCGTCGGCCGCCGCCGCGCCGTCGCCGAAGGTGATGAGCCGTCCCCCGCGCCGGAAGCGCTCCGCCATGTCCCCGGCCGCGCGGACGAGCCGCCCGGCGTCGCGGGCGAGCGCCTCACCGGGCGCGGTCCGGCGCGCGGCGGCGAGCTCCAGCAGGCGGTCGGGTGTCCCTGGTTCGATGGCCATGCGCGTCCCCCGTGGTGGTGCCTTCGCAGCCATGCTCATCGGCACGGGGACGCGGCCGGGGCTCGTGCGTGCCCGCGTCCCGTCAATCTTGGGGAACGTTTCAGTTGTGCGGCGGCCGCCGCCTTATTCGACCAAACGCTTGCTCGGAATGCGGCTACGAGGCGACAATGCATCCGTTGTGAAACAGGTTCTAACAAGGAAGACCCGTCCGGGAGGAACCGACCATGCGCGCCGCAATAGTCCACGAGCCCGGTGCCGCCCTCGAACTGCGCGACGACGTCACGGTCGCCGGGCCCGACCCCGGCGAGGTCCGGATCCGCGTCCGGGCGACCGGCGTCTGCCACTCCGACGTCTCCGCGCTCAAGGGCGTGCTGCCCACCTCCTTGCCGGCCGTGCTCGGGCACGAGGCCGCGGGCGAGGTGGTCGAGATCGGCTCCCGGGTGACCGGGCTGGCGCCGGGCGACCACGTGGTGCTGTCGTTCATCCCGGCCTGCGGCACCTGCCCTGACTGCCTGGGCGGTCAGCCGTACCTGTGCATCACGTACGTCCTGGAGGGGTTCACCAAGCCGCGCTTCCGCCTCGCCGGTGACACCCCGTGCTTCGGTTTCGGCGGCGTCGGCGCCTGGGCCGAGGAGCTCGTCGTCCCCGCCCAGGCCGCGATCAGGATCGACCCGGACGTGCCGTTCGAGCTGGCCGCGCTGCTGAGCTGCGCGGTCGCCACCGGTGTGGGCGCGGTCATCAACACGGCCGGGGTCGAGGAGGGCTCGTCCGTCGTCGTCATCGGCGCGGGCGGCATCGGGCTGTCGGTGATCCAGGGGGCGCGGCTGGCCGGCGCGGCGACCATCCTGGCCGTGGACCCGGTCGTGGCCAAGCACGAGCTCGCCAAGGGCTTCGGCGCCACCCACGCCACCACGCCGGACCAGATGGAGGCGGTCAAGGGCCTGCTCACCGGCGGGCGCGGCTTCGACCACGCCTTCGAGGCCGTCGGCCGGTCGAGCACCGTGAAGGCCGCCTGGCAGGCCGCCAGGCGCGGCGGGAACGTCGTGGTCGTGGGCGCGGGGGCCGCGGACGACCAGGTCGAGATCGACGCCTTCTCCCTGCTGTTCGACGGCAAGAACATCCTCAGCTCCATCTACGGCTGCTCCGACCTGCGCCGCGACGCCAAGCGGTTCGTGGACCTGTGGCGGGCCGGCCGGCTGGACCTGGAGAGCCTCATCACCCGCCGCATCCGCTTCGAGGACCTGGCCGACGCCGTCAAGACCCTGGACAAGGGCGGGGACGTGATCCGCCAGGTGGTGCTCTTCGACTGACGGCGCCAGAACGGGCTCCATGGTGTTGCCGCGGCACGGCGATCCTCACCGCGGGCTCCCCTACCTGGCAGCGCCTGATCGATCCGTGCGCATGAGGGCGGCGGCGACGGCGGTGGCGGCCAGCAGCGCGGCGGCGAGCAGGCCGGCCGACCGGGCGGCGGACACGTGCCCGGCGCCCTGCGCCAGGCCGCGCAGGAAGGCGCCGCCGAGGACCGCGGTGCCGAGCGTCGCGCCCAGTTGCTGGACGGCGTTGAGCAGCCCGGCGGCCGAGCCGGTCTCGTGCGGGCGGACGCGGGACAGCGCGGCGGTGAAGAAGGGGGTGGTGAACAGCCCGTTCCCGGCGCCGGCGACGGCCAGTCCCGCGGCCACGAGCCACCAGGGGCCCCCGGCGGACTCGTGGTGGGCGGTGAGGGTGATCGCCAGTCCGGCGAGCGTGACGGCGAGCCCGGCGAACATCAGCCGCGGCCCGTACCGGGGCACCAGGCGGGCGCCCGCGACCAAGGAGGCCACCCCCATGGCCGCCGACCAGGGCAGCAGCGAGAGCCCGGCGGTCACCACGTCGCGTCCCAGGCCGAGCTGGACCTCCATGACGACCACGAGCGTCAGGCCGTTCATCGCCGCGAAGAACAGGGCCGAGGTCGCCAGCGCGGCCGGGAAGCCGCGGTCCCGGAACAGGCTCACCTCGACCAGCCCGCCACGACCCGCCCGGGCCCGGCGGCGCTGGTGCAGGCCGAACACCACGGACAGGACCACCCCTGCCGCCGCCATGGCCCAGCCCGCCGCCGGCCCTCCGGCGGCCTCGCCCCGGATGAGCGGGTACACCAGCAGGCCGGTGCCGAGCGCCGCGAGCACGGTCCCCGTCCCGTCGAGACGCGGCAGGCCCGCGCCGCCCGCCGTACGGGGCTCTCCGGCCGGCATCAGGGGGACGACGGCCAGCACGGCGGCGGCCAGGGGCACGTTGACCAGGAAGACCGATCGCCATGACGAGCCGAGCAGGTCGGCGTGCGTGAGCACGGCGCCCAGGACCGGCCCGGCGACGGCGGCCAGCCCCATCACCGGCCCGATGCTCCCCATGGCCCTGGCCAGCTCGGCGCCGTCGAACATGGTCCGGATCAGCCCGATGGTCTGCGGGATGACCAGCGCGGCGGCGGCGCCCTGGACCGCCCGCAGGCCGATCAGCGTCCCGGCCTCCGGCGCGAGCGCGCAGGCGGCCGAGGCGAGCGCGAACGCGGCCACGCCGGCGGCGAACACCCGCCGCCGCCCGGCCAGGTCGCCCAGCCGGCCGCCGGTGATCAGCAGCACCGCGAACGGCAGCGTGTACGCGGCGTTGAACCACGGGATGGACGAGGCGTCGCCGCCGAGATCGGCGTGGATGACCGGCGCGGCGACCGTCACGATCGTCGCGTCGAGCAGGTTCATCGCCTCGGCGACGAGCAGGGCGGCCAGCCCGGCCCATCGCCACCGGTGGGCGACGTGGTGATGGAGCAGCATCGGGTTCCCTCTTCCTCGGAGTCGTTCCGGGGAACAGAGTCGGGCGGAGGGCGGTGGCCTTCCAGTCAGGCGGCCCGAGATAGTGATTTTCTCCATCTAGGACCCATATATGAGGAAATATGGCCGCCATGGATGAGCTCGACCGTGCACTGGTCCACGCCCTGCACATCGACGGCCGGGCCCCGTTCAGCCGCGTCGCCGAGGTGCTGGGCGTGTCCCCGCAGACGGTGACGCGCCGCTACGAACGGCTCCGCCGCGAGGCGGGGCTGCGCGTGGTGGGCCTGGCCGACCACGGCCGGTCCGGCCACACGCAGTGGGTGGTCCGCCTCACCACGACCCCGTCCGCCGCCCGGACGCTGGCGCACTCGCTGGCCCGCCGCGCCGACACCTCCTGGGTCAAGCTGACCTCCGGCGGAACGGAGATCTTCACCATCGTCGACGCGCCGGACGCCACCCGCCCGCCGCTGCTCCACGACGTCCCCCGCCGGAGCGGGATCACCGGCGTCTCGGCGCACTGCCTGCTGCACACGTACCTGGGCGGCCCCGCGGCCTGGCGCGGCCGGCTCCAGAACCTCGACGACGCGCAGCAGGAGCGGCTGCGCCCGGCCCTGCCCGCCCCGTCCGGCAACGCCCCCCTCACACATGCGGACCGCGCGCTGATCGACGCGCTGCGCCACGACGGGCGCGCCGGCCACGCGGACCTGGCCGCCGCCACCGGCTGGTCCCAGGCGACGGTGGCCCGCCGCCTGGCCGACCTGCGCGCCCGCGACGTGCTGTTCTTCGACGTGGAGATCGACGCCGCCGCCTACGGGGTCACCACCCAGGCGCTGCTCTGGATGGCGGTCGCGCCCGCCGACCTGGAGCGGGTGGCCACCGCCCTGGCCGGCCATCACGAGCTGGCCGTGGTCATCGCCACGACCGGCACCACGAACCTGCTCGCCCACGCGCTCTGTTCCGGCCCCGCCGACCTGCACCGCTACCTCGTCCACCGGCTCGGCGCCCTCGACGGCGTCCGCACGCTGGAGACCGCCCCCGTCCTCGCCACCCTCAAGGCGGCCGGCCACCTCCCCGCCGACGGGGTGCGTTTGGCCAGGTCATAGCGCGGAGAGGGGTGACAGGGGGAGGGATCGACATGAACGATCAGCAGGGCGGGGGCGAGCAGCGGGACGTGATCACCGTGCTCGTGACGGACCATCGCGAGGTCGAGCAGATGTTCGCGGAGCTGGAGACGATGATCGGCGCCATCGGGGAGCGGCCGCAGACCCTGGCCGAACAGGTCGTCATCGAGCTGGTCCGCCACTCGGTGGCGGAGGAGGCGTACCTGTACCCGGCGGTCCGCGAGCACGTGCCGGGCGGCGACGAGCTGGCCGACAAGGAGATCGCCGAGCACGCCGAGGCCGAGGAGACCATGAAGCGGCTGGAGCGCCTGGAGCCGGGCGACGACGACTTCTGGCCCGTCCTGGAGGAGCTGATGAGGGAGATCCGCCATCACATCCAGGACGAGGAGGGCGACCTGTTCCCCCGGCTGCGCGCGGCCTGCCCGCCCGAGGCGCTCACCGAGCTCGGAGCCAAGGTGGAGCGGGCGAAGAAGCTGGCCCCGACCCGCCCGCACCCGTCCGCGCCCGACAAGCCGCCCGCCGACAAGCTGCTGGCGCCCGGTGCGGGGCTGATCGACCGCCTGCGGGACGCCCTCACCGGCCGCGGCCGCTCCTGACGCCCGCCCCGCTCCCCTCCCCCCGGTTTCCGGCCGCGCAATCGGGACATCTATAGTCCCCTTATGCACATGGGCGAGGGAGTCGAGTGGGGTCTGCACTGCTGCGTGACCCTGGCCTGGCTGCGCGACGAGGGGCCGGTGTCCATCCGCAGGCTGGCCGCGTGGTTCGACCTGCCGCAGGAGTACCTGAAGAAGCGCCTCCAGGCGCTGACCCGGGCCGGCATCCTGGCCTCCACCCCGGGGGCCAGAGGCGGCTTCTCCCTGGCCCGGCCGCCGGAGCGGATCACCCTCATGGACGTCGTCACCGCCCTCCAGGGGCCCTCGGAGCTGTTCCGCTGCGCCGAGATCCGGCAGCGGGGCGTGGGCGGCCAGGGCTCCGGGCACGATGTCAGCCGACCGTGCGGCATCTCGACGGCGATGCGCCGCGCCGAGCTGGCCTGGCGGCGTGAGCTGGCCGCGCAGACGATCGCCGACCTCATGGCCCTCGCCCCGGAGAGCGCCGAGCGCACCCGGCGCAACTACAGCCGCATGACCGGCTGACCTCTTCCCTCCACCGTCCCCCGAGGCCGGGTCCGTCCGCCGGACCCGGCCCGTTCACGAAAGGAAATCGGGATGTCCGATGTCCTGGTTGTGCAGCGCCCGCACGGGCTCCGCCGGACCCTGATCCTGGCGCTCGGCACGTTCGCCGTCGGCACCGACGCCTACGTGGTGGCCGGGTTCCTCCCGGCCATGGCCCGCTCCCTCGGCGTCTCCGAGAGCGCCGCCGGGCAGTCCGCCACCGTCTTCGCCGTCACCTACGCCGTGCTCTCCCCCGTCCTGGCCACCCTCACGTCCCGGTTCCCGCGCCGCCCGCTCCTGGCAGGCGCGCTGGTCGTGCTCGCGCTGGCCAACCTGGGCTCGGCGCTGGCGCCGAACTACCCGGCGCTGATGGTCACCCGCGTCGTGGCCGCCGCCGGCGCGTCCGTCTTCACGCCGAACGCCGGGGCCGTGGCCGCCGCGCTGGTCGCGCCGCGGCAGCGGGCCCGCGCCCTGGCCGTGGTGGTCGGCGGCCTGACCGTCGCCACCGCCGTCGGCGTCCCCCTGGGGAATCTCGCGGGCAGGCTGCTGGACTGGCGGGCCGCCCTCGCACTGGTGGCGGCCATGTGCGCGGTCGGCGCGGCGGGGGTGCGCGCCGCACTGCCGCCGCTTCCCGGAAACCCGCGGGTGCCGCTGCGCGAGCGCCTGGCCGCCCTGCGTCAGCCCGGCGTCGTCGCCGTGCTGCCGCTGACCGTGCTCGGCCTGGCCGCGAGCTACGGCCTGTACGCGTACACCGTCCCGCTGCTGCGCACCCTCGGCGCCGGGCCGTCGGCGGAGACGTGGCTGCTGTTCCTGTACGGGGCCGGGGCGGTGGCCGGGAACGCCGTGGCGGGCGCGGCGGTCGACCGGCGCGGCCCGATCCGGGTGCTGGCCACCGGGTACGCGGGGATCGCGGTCGCGCTGGCCGCGCTGGCGTGGACCGCCCATGCCGGGGTGCACTGGCTCCCGCTCACCGCGCTCCTGGTGGCGGCCTGGGGCGCGAGCACCTGGTCCCAGACTCCGGCCCAGCAGGTACGGCTGATCTCCGCGGCCCCGGCCGAGACCGCCGTGGTCGTGGGCCTCAACGCCTCCGCCATGTACGCGGGCATCGCCCTGGGCACCGCACTCGGCGGCGTCCTGCTGCCCTCGGGTCCCGCCGTCGCGTTCGCCGTCCACGCCGCCCTCACGGTGGCGGCCCTCGCCTACCTGGCCGCCACGCGCCGCCACCGCTGACCCTCCTGGTGACTCCCGTCCGGCCGGCGATCACCGGTGGCGCGGAAAAGGGGCGGGCATTAGGTTTGAATGACTACAGATGCGGCACAAGAGGAGAATTTGCGTGGCCGACGAAACGCCTCTCCCCAGGATCGACATCACCAGACCCCATCAGGCTCGGGTGTGGAATTACTGGCTGGGCGGAAAGGACAACTACCCGGTCGACCGCGAACTCGCCGAGCAGCTCCGCCAGGTATATCCCGGCATGGAGGATATCGCCCGCCATACCCGGGCCTTTCTGGGACGCGCAGTGCGATATCTCGCCGAAGAGGCCGGAATCCGGCAATTCCTGGACATCGGCACCGGGCTGCCCACCGTGGACAACACCCACGAGGTCGCCCAGCGGGTCGATCCGACCTGCCGCATCGTGTACGTGGACAACGACCCCCTGGTGCTGGTCCACGCTCAGGCCCTGCTCACGAGCCATCCCCTCGGCGCCTGCGACTACATCGAGGCCGACGTCCGCGACCCCGGCGCCGTCCTGGACTTCGCGGCCAAGACCCTGGACCTCAGCCGCCCCACCGCGCTCATCCTCCTGGGCGTGATGGGCACGGTCTTCGACGACGACCAGGCGTACGCGCTGGTCGAGGGGCTGCTGGACGCGCTCGCGCCGGGCAGTCACCTGGTGTTCGAGGACGGCACGAAGACGGTCAACCCGGACGCCGCCGCCGAGGCCGAGCGCCTGCGCGACGAGGGGAAGGTCTACTCGTACCGGCTGCGCACCCCGGAGGAGATCTCCCGGTTCTTCGACGGGCTGGAGCTGGTGGAGCCGGGCGTCGTGTCGGTGTCGCGCTGGCGGGTGGAGGCGGGCGTGTTCGGCGTGCCGGACGAGGTGGACGCCTTCTGCGGCGTCGGCCGCAAGCCGTGACGCCGGCCGTGCGGACGCGGGCGCTAGACCCCGGCGGCTAGCAACCGCAGGATCGACGGGGTGGCGGCCGAGGGCCGCGCGTGCACGACCAGCTGGTCCTGCAGGTGCTGGTACGGCAGGACGTCCTGCCTGCGGCTCAGGTACTGCGCGCCGGCGATGTGCTCCAGGTAGACGACGTCGTCCAGCTCCGCCGGGGCGAAGCGCAGGATGGTGACGGGCCCGGTGCCGCCGACGTGGCCGCCGGAGGCGAACGTGAGCACCTGGATCGTGATGTGCGGCAGCTCGGCCAGCATCGCGAGGTGCTCCAACTGGGCGCGCATCGTCGCGGAGTCGGCCACCTGCCGGCGCAGGGCGCCCTCGTCGATCACCGCCCACAGCTTGGGCGGGGCGGCTGAGAGGAGGATCTGCCGGCGGCGCATGCGCACCCCGACCCGGCGCTCGATCTCCTCGGCGGGGCTGCCCTCGTGTCCCCGCCTGATGACCGCGCGGGCGTACTCCTCCGTCTGCAGCAGGCCGGGCACGTACTGGATCTCGTAGGTGCGGATCAGCGACGCGTCGCGCTCCAGCCCCAGGTAGTCCTCGAACCACTCGGGCACGACATCGCGGTAGTCGTGCCACCAGGCGGGCGCGTTGGCCTGCTCGGCCATGGTGAGCAGCGCCGAGCGCTCGGCCTCGTCCGCGCCGTACAGGGTGAGCAGGTCCGCCACGTCGCGCAGCTTGAAGCCGGTCCGGCCGAGCTCCAAGCGGCTGATCTTGGAGTGGGAGCCCCGGATGAGGTACCCGGCCTCCTCGCGGGAGATCCCCCGCGCCTCGCGGAGCCGGCGCAGGTGCGTGCCGACCAGAATGCGCAGCGCCGTGGGCCCGGAGCGACGGACCTCTCTGCCGGTCGCGCTTTCCGGAACTCCGGTGTGGGGAGTTCCGGCCACGTTCCCCCTGTCGCGAGCGGACGGCATAACGCTCCAAATCAGCAAATCGCGGCGGCCCGACCGGACCATCCTGCCACGCCGCCGGACCGCGTGGTCATATTTCCCGGCGACCGGGCATTTCACCACAAATGACGCACCAGTCCGCCTTGGGAGCGCCGCGAATTCCGTTCGCATGGCAGATTCTCACCTTACGCGTCTTGTGCCCGAGCTCTGCGGGATCCCCCGCGGCCGTTACGGGGGACACGCCGCAAATCCGCAGGCCAACGAGTATCTCCAGCCGACATCGCGCCGGCCGTCATCGTGGTGAGACTTTCGATCTGTCCCTCGCCTCGCCTCTCACCAGGCAGAACCGCCTGACCGAGGCGTGGGCAGATTGGAGATGAGATGTCCCGACTCGCAGGACGGACGATCAAGGCCGCTACGACGGTGGGCGCCGGTGTCGCGCTCGTGACCGCGCTCACGGCCGCGGCGGGGCCCGCCGAGGCGACACGGGCCCGCCCGCCCCTGCCGCTCCGCACGGACGCGGCCTTCCAGAGCGAATGCCTCACCACCCACAACGCCTTCCGCGCGCGCCACGGCGCGCCCGACCTCACGACCGACCAGAGACTCGTCGACCACGCCATCCGGCGCGTGACCGAACTCAGCCGGTACGAGGGCCTCCAACAGGCCGGCGGGGATCCGGGGTACGGCCAGAACGTCCACTGGTTCCTGACCTCCTCCGGCCGGGCGGCGACCTGCGCGGACGCGGTGAAGAAGTGGTACGCCGGCGTCGGGTCCTACGACTTCCGGGCGCCGGGGTTCTCCTCCCGCACGGGCTTCTTCACCCAGGTGGTCTGGAAGGGCACGACCCGGCTCGGCTGCGCCCGGGCCGCGGGGCCGGGCACCCGGGGGTACGAGACGTACATCGCGTGCGCCTACCAGGCGCCGGGCAACGTGTCGGGACGCTACGCGCAGAACGTCCTTCCCGTGCGGTGACCGTGCCACGGGACCGGCCGCCCGTCACCGTTCCGGCGGGCGGCTCCCCCGGAGACGCTCGCCGGAGGCGCCCACGGCCGGGGCGCCCACGGCCGGATCGGCCATGGCTGGATCGTCCACGGCCGGATCGTCCGCGTCCAGAGCGCCGACCATGCCGCACAGGGCCGTGACCAGGTCCTCGCCGAGGCGGCGCCAGGCCCCGGCCGCCGCCTCGGCGCGGGCGCGGCCGGCCGCCAGGTCCGTCTCCAGCTCGGCGCACATGTGCACGATCAGCTGGCGGGTCATGGCCTCCCGGCGCGCGGTCGCGCCGGGGTCGCGCTCCGCCCCTCCGGCGTTCCCGGCGCGTACGGCCGCCCGCGCGGCGTGGATGGCGTCGTACAGGCGGCGCAGGGACGGGGTGTCCAGGTGCGCGCGGACGGCGTGGTCCCGCAGGGCGGGCTCGACGACGATCTGGGCGAGGAACCGGGCGTACCAGGACGGGGTGCCGAGGTCGATCTGGTGCTCGATGCGGGGCAGCACGGCGCAGCGGAGCTGGTCGCGCAGCGACATGCCGGCCGGGTCGCCGAGCGCGCTCATCATGGCCAGCCGGTGCCGCTCGATCGCGTCGGCGTGCTCCGCGAGGACGGCCTTGATGAGCGCGTCACGCCCGGTGAAGTGGTACTGCACCGCTGACTTGTTGCGCTGCCCGGCGGCCTCGCCGATCTGCCGGATCGACACACCGGCGAGGCCCCGGGTGGCGTAGAGCCTCTCGGCGGCGCGCATGATGAGGCTCCTCGCGGCGGCGGAGCGCGGCGAGGACGCGCTCGCCGGAGCGGGCGGAAGCGCCCCGCTCCGGTCCGCGACGACGCTCATGTCGTACGTGTTGTTCATGCTCTTCATGTCGTGCAGGTGGTGCATGTCGAGACCGTCACGGTCGTCGTGATCCGCTCACCAGGTCACCCAGACGTTCTCCAGGCCGCCCGACAGCAGCCCGGTGCGCAGGCGCAGCGCCTCGGCGCCGTCGCGCAGCGCGAGGGTGGGCAGCCGGCGGGTCAGCGTGTCCAGCACCACCTGCAGCTCCAGGCGGGCCAGCGGCTGGCCGAGGCAGAAGTGCGGGCCCGCGCCGAAGGTGAGGTGCTGGTTGGCGTTGGTCCGGTGCGGGTCGAAGCGGTCGGGGTCGTCGAACTTGCGCGGGTCCCGGTTGGCGGCGGGGCGGCACGGGATGAGGGTGCTGCCCGCCGGCACCGGGACGCCGCCGACCTCGAGGTCCTCGCCGGCGACCCTCGGGAAGCCCACCACGCTGAGTGTGCTGTCCAGGCGCAGCACCTCCTCGACCGTGCCGGGGATGAGGCCCGGGTCGTCGATCACCGCCTGGTAGCGCTCGCGCTCCGACAGGAGCATCGCGGTCATGATGACGATCATGTTGGACGTGGTCTCGTGCCCGGCCAGCAGCAGCGCCCGCACGGTCGCGATCAGCTCCTCGTGGCTGAGCCGGCCGTCCTCGCTGTCGGAGACCTGGGTCAGCTCGCTGAGCAGGTCGTCGCCGGGGTCGGCCCGTCTGGCGTCGACCAGGGCGGACACGTATGCGTCGAACTCCTCGTACGCCCGCTGCACCTCCTCCTGGGTGTGGCGCGTCAGGGTCAGCATGACCTGCGACCAGTGCGCGAACCTGTCCTGGTCCTCGGCCGGGGCGCCCACCAGGGCGCAGATGACCTGGACCGGCAGCGGCAGGCCCAGCCGGGCCGACAGGTCGGCCGGCGGCCCGGCCTCCAGCATGGCGTCGACCAGGTCGTCGGCCATCCGCTGCACGCGGGGCCGCCAAGTCTCGATCTTCTTGATGGTGAAGGAGCGGGTGAGCAGCCGCCGCCACCGCCGGTGGCCCTCGCCCTCGGTGATGCTCATGGTGTTGCGGGCGAACAGGCCGCCGTCCGGCGTGGTCGCCACCCGCGCGGCGTCCTGCCCGCCGCGCCGGAAGCGCGGGTCGGTGAGCAGCGCGCGCACGTCGTCGTAACGGGTGACGAGCTGGGCGGTGTCGCCGCTGGGCAGCCGCACGTGCGCCACGGGACACCGCTCCTGCAGCTCGCTCCACTCGCGCGGCGGCTCCAGAGTCTCCTTCCGGTCGAAGGGATAGGTCGGCACGGACTCGGTCATGACGCCCCCTCATGTCGATGTCTGATCATGTTCGACGTTAAGGCAGCCGCCTTAATAAGACAATCGCCTTAACGCGGTAAAATCGTTTCGATGAGACTGCCGGGCTTGCGCTATGATCATGCGGGCCCTGTGCGCGCCAGAGCCGGCACGATCCGGCGCCGGCCTCCGCCGACCTCCATCCCACCCGGCGCGCCCGACCCGCACGGCCGGCCGACGCCCGCCCCGGCCGCTCACCCGCCCATCCGGCACGCGGCTCACCGCACGAGGAACGCCCACCAGACGAGGAACGATGTCGAGCATCAAAGAGGTCGCGCGCCTCGCCGGCGTCTCCGTCGGCACCGTGAGCAACGTGCTCAACCGCCCCGAGCTGGTGGCTCCCGAGACACGACTGCGGGTTCAGACGGCGGTCACCCAGCTCGGTTACGTCCGCAACGGCTCGGCGCGTCACCTGCGGGCCGGGCGCAGCAGGACCATCGGCGTGGTCGCGCTCGACCTGTCGAACCCGTTCGTCATCGACGTGCTGCGCGGCATCGAGAGCGCGGCCGAGACCGCGGACCTCAACGTGATGGTGGTCAACAGCAGCAAGGACGCCGCCCGCGAGGCGCGGCTGCTGGAGATGTTCGAGGAGGAGCGCCCCTTCGGGGTGCTGATCACCCCGGTGAACGCCGAGGGCCAGGAGCAGCGGCTGGGCAGGCTCGTGTCCCGCGGCATCCCGGTGGTGCTGTTCGACAGCTCGTCGCGGCACGGCCGGGGGTGCGCCGTCGCCTCCGACGACGTGCTCGGCGGCCGGCTGGCCGGCCTGCACCTGCTGAAGCGGGGCCATCGCCACATCGCGTTCGCGGGCGGGCCGTTCACCGTCCGCCAGGTGGAGGAGCGCCACCGCGGTCTGGCCGGCGTGCTGTCACCGGCGGACGAGCTGACCGTCATCCCGCTGCCGGACCTCACCGTGGGCACCGGCCGCACGGCCGGCAGGGAGATCGCCGCCCGTCCCCCCGGGGACCGGCCGACGGCCGTGTTCTGCGGCAACGACCTGGTCGCGCTCGGGGTGCTGCAGGAGCTGACACAGTACGGCCTGCGGGTGCCGGACGACGTCGCGATCCTGGGCTACGACGACATCGACTTCGCGGCCGCGGCCGCGGTGCCGCTGTCGTCGATCAGGCAGCCGCGCGAGCAGCTCGGCCACACCGGCGCGCTCATGCTCCTGGAGGAGGCCAACCAGCCGGACTTCCACGAGCACCGCCAGGTCATCTTCCAGCCCGACCTCATCGAACGCGCCTCCACCGCCTTCACCCGCTGACCCCCGGCCGCGCCACCGTTCCTTCGGCATGATCCCCTCGTGGAAGGCACCCACGAGGGCCTGGTTCAGGGATAGATCTTCCTGTGCTCGGCCAGCATCGTGACGTACTGCTCGATGCGACGCGCCCGCGTCTCCGGCTTCTTGGCGTCCTGGACGCGATACAGCACCGCGAACCGGTTGCGGCTGTCCAGCGTCGCGAAGAACGCCTCCGCCGCGGGATTGGCCGCCAGGGCATGGGCGAGGTCTTCCGGCACGGTGGCGCCGCGCGATCCGTCATACGCGGCGTCCCAGCGGCCGTCCGCCTTCGCGCGCTCGATCTCGAGCAGGCCCGGCGGCTTCATCCGGCCCTGCTCGATCAGCCTGGCCACCTTGTCGCGGTTGACCTTCGACCACTTGCTCCTCGGCCTGCGCGGGGTGAAGCGCTGCAGCCAGTGCCCGTCGTCGAATCGGTCCTTCTGCCCGTCGATCCAGCCGTAGCAGAGGGCCACATCGAGCGCCTGGAGGTAGTCCAGCGCATCGACGCCCGCCACCTTCCTGGCGAGCTTGAGCCAGATTCCCGGCTGCGAGGCGTGGTGAGCGCTGAGCCATTCTTCGAACGCCTCAGCCGAGGGGAAAGAGAGGATTTCTCGGTCGCGATCCATCCGCAGCAGTCAACCATGTCGCACGCTCGTGCCGTATTCAGGGGCAGGTCGGTGCGCAGGAGATCGGTCGACTCCTTGCTGATACATGCCGAAATCGGGCTATAATCGCAGCATGGCGATTGATTCGGATGGCGGACGGTGTGTCAGCACGGACATCGCCGCCGGGATCTCCCCGGCGGCCGCGCTGTTCCACTCCCTGGCGGACGAGACCAGACTGCGGATCGTGCAGCGGCTGGCCCGCGGCGAGGCGCGCGTGGTCGACCTGACCACCCAGCTCGGCCTCGCGCAGTCCACCGTGTCCAAGCACCTGGCCTGTCTGCGCGACTGCGGGCTGATCGACTTCCGCGCCGAAGGACGCCAGTCGTTCTACTCCCTGACGCGCCCCGAACTGCTGGACATGCTGGCCTCGGCCGAGCTCCTGCTGTCCGCCACCGGGCACGCCGTGACGCTGTGCCCGGTCCGCGAAGTCTCCGACGACGGAAACGCCGAGCTGGCGGCCGGAGCGAAGCCGGTGTCATGAGCGCACTCGACCTGCCCGGCGTCGGTTCTGGCCCGGCCCGGCGTGACGCGCTGCGGCGCCGGATCCGGCTGCTGGTCGCGGCGACCATCACCTACAACGTGATCGAGGCCGTGGTGGCCATCACCGCCGGCACGATCGCCTCCTCCGCCGCGCTGATCGGCTTCGGACTCGACTCCGTCGTCGAGGTCGCCTCGGCCGCCGCCGTGGCCTGGCAGTTCTCCGCCGCCGACCACGAGCGCCGGGAGCGGGCGGCGTTGCGCGTCATCGCCCTCTCCTTCTTCGCCCTGGCCGCGTACGTGACCTTCGACGCCGTCCGCGCCCTGCTCGGCGCCGGCGAGGCCGAGCACTCCACGCCCGGCCTGATCCTGGCCGCGCTCTCCCTGGTGATCATGCCGTTCCTGTCGTACGCGCAGCGCCGCGCCGGCCGCGAGCTCGGCTCGGCCTCGGCGGTGGCCGACTCCAAGCAGACCCTGCTGTGCACGTACCTGTCCGGGGTGCTGCTGGCCGGACTGGCGCTCAACAGCCTCCTCGGCTGGAGCTGGGCCGATCCCATCGCCGCGCTGGTCATCGCCGCCGTCGCGGTGAAGGAGGGCCGCGAAGCCTGGCGCGGCGACGCCTGCTGCGCCGTCCCCGTACCCACCGGCGGCGCCCCGTCCGCTGACGCCGGCGAGCCCCGGACGTGCGGGGACGGCTGCTGCTCCCCCGCCGGGGAGAAAACTTGACGATCGGCCGCCCGATGCCCGACCCGGACTGGGCCTGGTCATGGTCCTCGGCTGTGGTTGGGGGTCGGCGGCTTCAGGCGTCGGGGATCCAGTTGCCGTGGAAGCCGAGCGGGACGCGCACGGGCAGGTGGACGCGGGCCACGGGCGGGCCCGTGAAGTCCTGGGCCGAAAGGATCACCAGGTCGGAGGCGCCCCGCTCGGGGTCGGCGACGTATGCCATCAGGTACCCGTCGTCCTCCTCGCCGCCGCCGGACGGGTCGGCGACGAACGCCGCCTCCCCGACGGCGGCGTCACGTGCGAAACCGTGCACCTCCGTCGTGCCACGTCGCAGGTCGTTCTTGACCAGGGCGTTGGCGAACGCCTCGTCGGGGTGCGGGCCGTCGGGTGTGAACGGCACGCCGTACACCGGGCTCACCGCGGAGTAGCCGTAGCGGTGCGGGCGCGAGGCGAACGCGTCGTTCACGCGGGGGAAGTCCTGTGCCCGGTCGTCGATGCGGCGCTGGTCCACCCTGCCGCTCGCCGGATCGATGGTCCAGCGGTCGAGCGTGGGCGAGATCGCGCCCGGGTCGGCGACGTCGACCGGCCCTTCGGACCTGATCAGGTCGACCGTGATCGTGGCGCCGTCGTCGTAGGCGTTGAGTACGTGGCTGACGTAGAAGGACTCGACCGGCAGCCAGCGGATGTCACCGCCCGCCCGGGGCAGCACGCCGACGCGCGCCTGGTGACCGGGATCCCACCGGAACAGCATCGCCGTCATGCTGAACGTCAGCGGGATGTCGAAGACGATGACGTAGCTCTCCGACAGGGCGAAGTCGTGCAGGAACGGGGTGTCACCGGACAGCGGGATGTCCGTCACACGGGTCACCGTGCCGGCGGGGTCGGTGACGATGTACTGCGCGAACGGCCGTCCGAGCGCATAGGCCAGGGAGTGCAGGTCGCCGGTGCGCGGATCCACCTTGGAGTGCGCGTTGGCGCTGGAGCCCTCGGGCGTGGCGGCCATCGGGCACGCGCCGATCGTGTCCAGCTCGTAGCCGAGCTCGTGAGGGAGCCCGCCGGCCTCGACGAGGGCGAGCGTGCGCCCGGCGTGGCCGAGCACGTGGACGTTCGGGGACGGTGGCAGGAACGCGGGCGGCTGCTCCCCGCGCCGCAGCCGGTCCAGGGCGTCGGCGACCTCCGTCGAGCGGACCCAGCGGTTGCGGTACCACTCGGCGCGGCCGTCCCGGATGCGGACGCCGTGCACCATGCCGGCTCCGAAGGCGTAGAAGTGGGTGGCGGGATCCTCCACGCCCAGCGGGTTGGGCCCCATCCGGAGGTAGCGGCCCTTCAGGTCCGCGGGCAGGCGGCCGGTCACGGGCAGGTCGTAGGCGGTGACCTCCTCCTTGACCGGGGCGAAGTGGCCTTCGACGTAGCGGTTGCGCCGGTCCGCGGCGGCGTTCTGCATGGCGTTCTCCTCGTTCGGTACGGTGTACGACCGGAACGGTACCCTGCGCACAGGGGGCGACCAGCGGTTCAGCGAGCCGCGATCGCTCATGTACTAGGGCACGATTCGGCGCTCTCACGGCCTCCACCAGGCAGGCGATGGCGTCCTTCGCGGGAGGCGGCCGTACCCTCTGTCCTAGGACAGCAGTCGCTTGCGGCGTGAGGAGACGATCGACCATGGACCGGTCCGGGGCCGCGCCGCCGTACCTGCGGATCGTCGGTGAGATCAAGCGGCGCGTCGAGGCCGGCGAGCTGCGGGCCGGCGACCGTGTTCCCTCCACCAGGCAGGTCGCCGAGCAGTGGGGAGTGGCCCCCGCGACCGCCGCCAAGGCGCTGAACACGCTGCGGCAGGAGGGAGTGGTGGTGGCCATTTCCCGCGTCGGCACCGTCGTGGCCGAGTCCGCGCCCCGCTCGTTCCCGCCACCCCGCGTGCCGGGCGCCCCGCGACGGAGGGAACGGCGGCAGCCCGCCCCTTCGGCCGCCCCCGACGGCAAGCGGGAGCGAATGGTCCGCACGGCGATCGCCATCGCCGACGCCCAGGGGTTCGACGCGGTGTCCATCCGCAGCGTCGCGGCCGCGCTCGGCATCCCCACCATGTCGCTGTACGGGCACGTGCGCGCCAAGGAGGAGCTGGCCGCGCTCATGGCCGACACCGCGTTCGGCGAGCTGGAGCTTCCGGCGATGCCGCCGGCGGGCTGGCGGGCGCGGCTGGAGCTCGCGGCCCGCCTGCAGTGGCGGCTCTACCTGCGGCATCCCTGGCTGCCCCGGCTCGTCTCGCTCACCCACCCCCAGCCCATGCCCAACATGCTCAGATACGGGGACTGGGGGATGGGCACCCTGCGGGAGCTGGCGATCGAGCCGGATGCCGGCAGGTTCGTGTGGTGGGCGGTGTGCAACTACGTCCGGGGCACGGCCACGAACCTGGAGCCGCAGGCCGAGTCGGAGCGGCACACGGGCCTGTCCACCGGGGACTGGTACTCCGCTCACCTGCCGAGGTTCCGCGCCGGCATGCCTTCCGGCGCCCTCCCCACGCGGCCGGCGTCCCCGGGTGATCAGTCGGCCTTCGACCTGACCGGGTTCTTCGAGAGCGGCCTGCAGCTCCTGCTCGACGGGGTCGCCGTGCTGATCGGCCGGCAGCGCCTGTCGTAGGGACGCGCCGCGCGTGCCCCCCACGCCGCCCTTCCTGAGGAACGTCTTCTGACGTGCGTCACCGCGTGGGGCCCGTGTCTCTCCCCCGCGCGCTCACCCTGCGCCCCACTCGGACAACACCAGGTCCACGAAGGCAGCGGGATGGTCCAGGTGGAGGAAGTGGCCGGCGTCCGGCCACACCACGGTCGTGGATCGGTGGTGCCCGGGCAGTCCCGCCTCCCACTGCGCCGCTTCCGGGACATTGTGGACGGCGAGCACCGGGCACGTCCGTCCGGCCAGGTACCGCTCGGATTCCCGGCGCACCCCGAACGCGCCCGGCAGGGTGTACATCCCGGCGTAGCACTCGGCCAGCACGTGACCGGGTGTGGCCAGCAGCCGCTCGGCGATCGGCGGGGGAAGCGGCCCGAGCTGCCGCGACGCCGCGGCCGCGCCGTCGGCGCGCAACGCCGCCAGCCGGCCGGGGATGAGCCGCTCCTCCGCCTCGTCCGCGCCGTAGGCGGGGGCGATGACCACCAGCGCGCTCACCAGCTCCGGATGCTCGACGGCCAGCGCGGTGACCACCTGGGCGCCCATGGAGTGCCCGATGGCCAGCACCGGCTCGTCCAGCAGCGGCAGCAGGTCACGGGCCAGGTCAACGGGCCGGTATCCGGTCGCCGGAGCCGGGGACCTGCCATGGCCGCGCAGGTCGGGGGCGATCACCCGGCGCTCGCCGAAGTCCAGCGCGTGCCACACCCGGTGATCACCGCCCCAGCCGTGCACCAGGAGCAGCGGAGGTCCTTCACGCCCCCGGGTCTCCGCGTACACGTTCACGCGTCGTACCGGATGTGCTCGAACCGCGCGGCACAGCCCTCGCCCGCCAGATCCTGCACCCAGAGACCGACGAACGCGCCGGTGAAGCCGAACGAGCGCACATGACCGTCGACGAACTCGTCGGCGTGCTCGTCCGAGAGGATCGTCGCGTCCAGCTCGGGGCCGTCGTTGAACCGCACGACCGGCCCGTCGAACTCCACCCGCAGCCTGACCTCGGGCCCCGCCGGCCCGAGCAGGTGCTCGGTGCGGGTGCCCCGGTCGCTGCTGGTCAGCACCAGGCCGTCGGTGGTCAGTGCGAGGTAGTGCCAGTTGCGTGAGTTGTAGTACGCGGTGATGCCCGCCGATTGATGGACGCTGCCCGGCTCGAACCGCATGACCGTCTCAAGGGAGCACCTGTGCGCCGTGACCGGGCGGGCGACCAGGCTCGGGCTGCGCAGGCCGTACGGGGACTGGCCGCCCTGAACGGTGAGGCCGCCGGGGCCGGCGACCAGCCAGTCCGGTGAGGCCGGCCGCCGCAGCGTGCTCCACTCCGGTCCGAGCCCGCCCGGGGAGCCCTCGGTCACCGGCCACGGATGGGCGGGCAGCGCGGGCGGGACCACCTCGACGGCGGGCACACCGCCCGCCACGCGCGGCCAGCCGTCCTCCCAGACCACGCGCTGCAGCGCGGTCTCACGGCCGAGCACGCACCTGCGGTTGTGGTACGGCCGGGCCATGAGGTGGGCGACGTACCACTCCCCCGTCTGCGTCCGCACCAGGCAGCCGTGCCCCGCCTTCTGCAGCTCCAGGCTCGGGTCGTGCCGTGAGGTGAGCATCGGCCCCGCCGGATCCTCCTCGTACGGCCCGGCGAGCGAGCGGGACCGCAGCACGGTGATCCCGTGCTCGAAACCGGTGCCTCCCTCGGCCACCATCAAGTAGTACCAGCCGTCGATCCGGTAGAGATGCGGGCCCTCGGTGACGTTGCGGTTGGGCAGGATCAGCTCGGGCTCGCCGCCGTCGAGGGGTTGCAGCTCGATCCCGGCGAACCCGCGTCCCGGCCGGGAGTCGAAGACCATGGTGAGCAGCCGGCTCCGGCCGTCCTCGTGGTAGAGGGCGGCGTCGAAGCCGCGGCCGGGCAGCCGTACCGGGTCCGACCACGGCCCCTCGATAGAAGGGGCGGTGATCAGGTAGTTGGCGATGTCCTTGTATCCGAGGGCGTAGTTGTCCATCACGCCGTAGACGAGGTGGAACAGCCCGTCGTGGTAGGTCAGGTCCGGCGCCCAGACGCCGCCGGAGTCGGGCACGCCGGACAGGTCGAGCTGCCCGCGCCCGGTCAGGATGCCGCCCAGCGGACGCCAGTTCACCAGGTCGCGCGAGTGGTGGACGCGTACGCCCGGGTACCACTCGAAGGTCGACGTGGCCAGGTAGTAGTCCTCCCCCACCCGGACGATCGACGGGTCGGGGTGGAAACCGGGCAGGACGGGATTGCGGATCATGCGAGCTCAGTTCTCCAGGTGGAGCACCACGGTGCTGAGTGGTCCTACCTCGATCGGGCGGCCGAGGGGAACGCGGCGGCCGGTGACGAGTTCACGGGCGTGGCCGGAGCCGGTCACGTGCATGGTGCGGGGGCGGTCTTCCGAGGTGTTCATGCCGATGAGGTACCGGCCGTAGGAGCATCGGTAGAACTGGGCCTTGCCGACGAAGAGCTTCTCGACGCCGGGGAAGTCCACGCCGAGCGCCGGGTCGGGCACATCGGCGGGGTGCGGGCCGACCTTGAGGACCTCGCCGGCGAAGCCCTGGTGCAGCTCGGGGCCGGGGGGCGGGAAGCCGCCGGGTGGGATGTGGGAGGCGGCGGGGTCGTTGATGGCGAAGTTGAAGCAGACCCAGTCGGCCTCGGTCCAGGTGTCGCCGGTGGGCGTGACCTGGCACTGCTGGCGGATGGTGGCGACCCGGTGGGTGTCCGGGGTGATGTGGTGGACGCGGGCCAGGTCGTTGACGGCCTGCCGGGCGCGCCAGTAGAGGGAGACGTAGAGGATCTCCGCGCCGTTCTTGATCGCGACGACGCCGTTCTCCTCGTCCGAGAAGACGAAGCCGGGGGCGTCCCAGTCCATGGGGAAGCGGGTACTGGCCGGGGGAAGCGCCTGGAAGCCGGGCCAGTCACGCTGGAGGAGGCGCAGGGCGTTCAGCCCGACGCGCGGCCAGGTGTTGGTGAGTAGCAGGCCGAGGTGGCCGAAGAGCTGGTTGTCGGCGACCATGCGCTGGGCGTGCCCGGCGATCGAGGGGTCGCCGAGCACGGCCGCGGCCATGACGGGATTGCCGTCCCAGGCCAGCCGCTGGGCGTAGACGACGTCGCCGGGATAGTGGTCGTCGCGCCAGCCGACGGCGGCCTCCATGCGCATGGTGCGGTAGCCGTCGTTGTCGACCTCGGGATAGCGGAAGACGGCCCGCGCGTTGATCATCTTGACCAGCTGGGCCGTCAGCTCCGGGTCCTCGACCCCGTCGAAGCGGGTGACGGCCTCGTGGAGCAGCACCAGCCAGTCGGTCACCTCACCGTAGTTGCCGACGTACCCCAGCTCCCTGGTCAGGCCCTTCCTGGTGACCTGGTAGAAGTGCTCGCCGAGGATCTTGCTGGGGTTGCCGGCGGCGTCCTCATGGCCGAGGAACGGCTTCAGGCCGACGGCCTGGTGGATGTAGTCGCGGGCCTTCTCCTCGGCGAGCGGCGCCTTCTCCGGATTTATCAGCATCAGGGCACGGTTGCAGCGGTAGATGCCGAGTGCGCAGATCTGCACCTGGTTGCTGTAGTGCGGCATGTGCTGACGCCAGTACGAGATGGACTCGGCCAGCATCCTGGTGTAAGCGTCCCGCCGTACCGGCAGGTCACCCTGGTCGGGCTGGGTGGCTCCGTCCAGCGGCGTGACCTCGACGTCGTCGAACCAGGCGGTGCCGCCGCCCTCGACCCGGAGGTCCAGCCGGAGCTCGACGGCGGTGGCCGGGGTGGTCAGCTCCGCGGTGATCCGCGTCCAGTCCTGGGTGCCGACGGGTGCGTAGAACTTGTTGTCGGTGCCGGCGACCTTTCCGGCGGCGTCGTAGAAGAGCACGTCGAGGTACGCGCCCGGGGCCACGACGTCCTGGGTCCTGACCCAGACGCTGTAGCGATGCCTGCCCTGGCCGACGAGGGTGCGGTTCTGCGCGGTGTTCCAGCCCGCGGCGGCGCCGGCGGCGGCCGTGACCTTGACCGAGCGGGAGCCGCCGCGCTTGACCGTGTCGTCCCAGAGCCAGGTGGCCGTGCCGCGCCAGATGGCGGTGTTCCAGGAGGCGGGGGCCGTGCCGCCGCGCTCGAAGCCCGGGTTGGGCGCGCCCACGGCCCGCCCGCCGACCGGGCGTTCCAGCCGGTCGCCCAGGACGTCACGGAGCAGCAGCAGCGCCACGCCGACCTTGGCGAAGCCCTCCCACTGCTGGTCGGAGCCGGTCAGCACGGTCGGGTCGGTGAGCCACTTGGTGTAGCGGGCGTCGACGGCGGCCAGCACCTGGTCGATCGCGTCCGGGTTCCGGTGGGCCGGGCTCTCGGGCCAGTGATAGCCCTCGGCCAGCCCCTGGAAGGCCCAGGAGTCGAGCGAGGCGGGGTTGCCGTCGAGCCAGTTGCGGTGCTCCGTCAGCACCCTCGCCTTGATCTGCTCCAGCACCTCGGGGCCGGGTGCGGGCCGGACGGGCGCGTTCGGCACGGGACCCTGGACGCCGTCGCCGGGGAAGTACGGCTCGGCATGGGTGTAGATCCGGTAGAAGGGCCGGCTGGGCTTGTCCATCGACCGGTAGAACTCGGCCGCGTTCTGCCCGTAGCCCCAGATTCGGCCCATCGACCTGATCTCCAGCGTGACCCGGTCGCGGTCGCGCGTCATCGCCTCCGGCAGCGGGAGCGTGTGGTAGTGGAAGCGGCCCGGCGCGTGGGCGTCCAGGCTGAGGATGTCCAGCGGGTCGACCGCGCCCAGGTGATAGTGGCCGACCTGCCTGCCCTCGCAGAAGAGCTGCAGCCGGGACTGGTCGGCCTCGCTCGCGGCGTGGTCGTCGCCCCAGAGCTTGATCGTGACGTACGTGGTGCCGCGTGGCGCGCACCTGACGGCGAAGGAGATCGTGCCGCCCCAGACCCCGGCGGGCTCCTGGGGGTGGAGCACGCGGGCGGACCGGCCGAGTCCGCCCGATACGACCTCCGAGCGGTCGGCGGTCACCGCGTGGGCGGCTTCGGATGCCTTGTCCCCGAAGACCACCACGTCCAGCGGCTCGTCACGGCGCGGCGCGGCGGCGGCGGCCTCGCCGTTCCATAACCAGGTGGCGGCGGCCAGCGCGCCGGAGGACGCCAGCACGGTTCTCCGGCTGAGGTGGGGTGCCATGGGTCACTGACCCTTCAGGTAGGCGTCGGCCTGCTTGGCCAGCTCCGCCTGGACCTTGGCCAGGCCGGCCCGGTCCAGGGCCTTCTTCAGCTTGTCCAGCCCCTGGTCGACATCGACGGCGCCGATGAACAGCGGGTTGGCGAACTGCGTCATGGCCGCGGTGATCTGGGTGTTCTCGCGCTTCACCGGCTCGGGGTCGGGGACGAAGCTGGCATACGGATCGACGGTGAAGTTGTCGATGTCCTGCGCCCAGTCGAACCAGGTCGTCTCGGACGCGGTCATGCCCTTGACCCGGCGCTCCAGCTTGGCCCGCCAGGAGAGCCCGAAGCCCGGGAACGTGTAGGTGGACAGCATCTCGTACTTGTCGTCCCCGATGGGGTTCCAGTCCTTGCCCTGGACGCCGTAGGTGATCAGGTCGTGGTTGTCCTTGATGGACAGCCAGTCCTCCAGTTGCATGGCCTTCTCGTTGTTCTGCCCCTTGGCGTTGAGCACGAGGAAGTTGTCGGCCTGGAAGGTCTGGTACGGCTTGGCGTCCTTGCCGCCCCTGAGCGGCATCACGTTGGCCAGCGTCGCCCCGGGGACGTTCTTGGCCAGCTCGGGGAGCAGCTGCGAGGTCAGGCCGTCGGTCATGGCCCAGGCGGTGGCGAAGCGGCCGGCCTTGAGCTGGGATTCGAGCGCCTTGGAGTCGAGGGTGAGCGCGTTCTTGTTGATCAGCCCGTCCTGGTAGTACTTGCGGACCAGGCGCAGCGCGTCGACCATGCCCGGCGCCTCCCAGAACGGCACCGGGTGGGACGAGCCGGTCTGCCTGCCGTCGGCGGCGAGGACGAAGGCGAGGGACTCGCCGGTGAAGGAGACGATGCTCGTTCGGGGGTTCTCCCACATGGACGGGTTGAGCCAGCCGACCGGGTTCCACGCGACGAGCAGCTTGGGCATGCGGGAGTTCACCCCGATGGGGATAATGTCCTTGTTCTTCTGCTTGACGGTGTACCAGAACCTCTCCAGTCCGGAGAAGTCCGTAATCTCGCTCATCCCGTACTTGTCGGCAAGATCCTGGCGGATGGCGAAGTGGTGGAAGCGAGCGACCGAGTTGATCTGCGGGAGGCCGTACAGCTTGCCGCCCCAGCGGTTCAGCTCGATGATCTTCGGGTCGATCGTGGCGGTCAGGTTGGGGTACTTGCCGCTGGACAGCAGGCCGCTCAGCTCGACGATCGAGCCGCTGGCCGCGAGCTGGGACATGTTGAGCCAGCGCGCCTGCAGCGCGGTGTCGAACCTCTCCCCCGCGGTGAACTTCAGCAGCGCCTGCTGACCGTAGTTGGCCCACGGGATGAACTGCGGCTTGACGGTGAAGCCCAGATCGGCCTGGAGCTTCTTGTTGACCTCGGCCAGGACGGCGTCCCAGCCGGCCGGCACGTCGCCGGGAAGCAGCAGGCTCAGCGCGAGCGCTCCGCCGCTCTGGGCGCCGCCGCCGGCCTGCGGCTTCTGGTCCGAGCAGGCGGCGAGGAGGGCGGCGAGGGACAGGCCGCCGCCGGTGGCCAGCAGGCGGCGCCGCGACATGATGGGGTGGGACACGGTTACTCCTGAGATGCGGGGAGCGGAATCAGCCCTTGGTGGCGCCGAGGGTGATGCCCTTCACGAAGTAGCGCTGGGCGAAGGGGTAGGCGAGCAGGATCGGGCCGATGGTGACGGCGGTGAGGGCCAGCCGGAGCTGGTAGACGGGGGTGGCCGCCTCGGCGAGCTGCGGCAGCATCTGCGTGAACGAGACGTTGGAGATGAGGTTCTGCAGCACGAGGGGGAGCGGGAACTTGTGCACGTCGTCGATGAACAGCAACGCCATGAACCAGTCGTTCCAGTAGTGCACGGCGTAGAAGAGGCCGATGACGGCCAGGATCGGCTTGGACAGGGGCAACGCGATCGTGAAGAAGATGCGCAGCTCCCCCGCGCCGTCGATCTTGGCCGACTCGAAGATCGACTCGGGGAGCTGGCGGAAGGCGTTGACCTGGACGAACACCAGGAACGGCATGACCAGCAGCGGCAGGATCACCGCGAAGTAGCTGTTCTGCAGCTTCAGGTACTGCGTGACCAGCAGGTAGAGGGGCACCAGGCCGCCGGAGAACAACATCGGCAGGTACGCGAAGACGGTCAGCGGCCGGCTGATGCCGGGCAACCGGCGGGCGATCACCCAGCTCAGCCCCGAGGTCACCGCCAGGGACAGGGCCGTCCCCACGACCGTGATGAAGACGCTGGCGACGTAGGCGTCCAGCACCGCCGGACCCGTGAAGATCATCTTGTAGGCGGTGAGGTCGAAGGCGGCGGGGAACAGGCTGTACCCGGTCGTGGCCAGCTGCGACTCGCTGGTGAACGAGCCCGAGATGATCATCCAGAACGGGATCGCGCAGGCGAACACGGCGAAGGCCACGCCGATGACGCTGACGACGGTGAACGGTTCCAGCTTCTTGGCGCTCATAGGATGCTGGTCTCCTTGGAGTACTTGCGCTGGATCAGCACCGCGATCACCACGAGGACGAAACCCACCACCGACTGGAACAGGCCGACCGCGGCGGTGGTGCCGAAGTCGCCGAGCTGGCGCAGGGCGCGGAAGACGTAGGTGTCGATGACGTCCGTGCTGTCGAACAGGGTGCCCTGGTCCCCGACGATCGCGTAGATGGTGCCGAAGTCGCCGTAGAAGATGCGGCCGACCCCCAGCACCAGCAGGACCGCCGTGGTGGGCTTCAGCAGCGGGAGGGTGATGCGCCAGGCCATCTGGGCCCGCGAGGCTCCGTCGATCATCCCGGCCTCGTAGACCTCCTCGGGGATGCCGGTGATCGCGGCCAGGAAGATGACGCTCAGGTAGCCGCCGAGCTGCCAGATCTTCACCACGGTGAGGATCCACGGCCACGGTCCCGGCTCCGTGTACCAGTCGACCGAGGGGAAGCCGAGGCCCCCGAGAGCGTCGTTGACGGCCCCGCCCCCGCCGGAGGTCCCGGCCAGCAGCACCTGCAGGATGATGCTGATCACGACCGGGGAGACGAAGTAGGGGAAGAAGACGACGGACTGGGAGACCCGCTTGAAGAAGGTGCTGCGGATCTCGTTCAGCATGATCGCCAGGATGATGCCGGCGGCCAGCGTCGCGGTCAGGAACAGGACGTTGAGGAAGAGGGTGTTGAACAGGATCCGCGCCGCGTCCCCGGACTCCAGGAAGTAGGCGAAGTTCTCCCAGCCGTTCCACGGGCTGTCGAAGATCCCCAGATTGACGTCGAACTGCTTGAACGCCACCACCAGACCGGCCATCGGCAGGTAGTTGAAGACCAGGAAGTAGACGACCGCCGGCAGCGCGAGCAGCCCGATGATCCCGTTGGTGCGGGCCGCTCCGAGCCGGACACGGCGC
The DNA here is from genome assembly GCF_031570565.1 of Nonomuraea sp. 3-1Str. NCBI lineage: Bacteria > Bacillati > Actinomycetota > Actinomycetes > Streptosporangiales > Streptosporangiaceae > Nonomuraea > Nonomuraea sp. 3-1Str. The sequence continues at coordinate 6,686 of NZ_JALHBK010000030.1, read as the reverse complement.
CTGCCCGGCGGCCCGGAAGGCGGTCTCGTCTGAGGCTCTGGCCTCGTCTGTAGCGTGCTCATCACCGAAGTCCCGTCGCGAGGCGGCAGCAGATGGTTTCGACGTTGATAGAAACCGGTAGCTGCGAACGCTACGTCCGAGCGGCGGGCACGTTCAAGGTTGCGTTACGGAGACGTTACACAACGACCTCGAATGACCTGAGCATCCTGGTACGGGGCTTGCTTGATCACTCACGGCCGACCGTTGACCACGTGCAGCCGTGCTCCTAGATTAGAAACCGGTCTCTATCCGAATGGAGGGCTTTCCCTGTGTCCCCACGCCCCAAGGCGCTGTTCGCCATGAGCGAGGAACATCTCGCCCTGCTCTTCCCCGCGCCCCTGCTGCGGCGGCTGGACACGCTGGCCGACATCGACGTCACCCTGGTGGCCGAGCGCTTCGACGATCCGCGCCTGCCGCTGGCCGACACCGAGGTCCTCCTCACCGGCTGGGGCTGCCCGCCGCTCGACGAGGCACTGCTGGCCGCCGCCCCGCGCCTGCGCGCCGTGCTGCACGCGGCCGGCTCGGTGAAGAGCCTGGTCACCCCTGCCTGCTGGGAACGCGGCCTGCTGGTCTCCTCGGCCGCCGCGGCCAACGCCGTCCCGGTGGCCGAGTACACCGTCGGCGCGATCCTGCTGGCCGGCAAGGGCGTCTTCGCCCTCAACGAGCGCTACCGGCGCGAACGCGCCTTCACCCTGGCCAAGATCGAGCAGGGCATCGGCAACAACGGCCGCCGGGTGGGCATCGTGGGCGCCTCCCGTATCGGCCGCAAGGTCCTCGAACTGCTGGCGCCGTACGACCTGGACCTGTGCCTGTACGACCCCTACACGCGGATTCCGGGCGTGCCGCAGGCGTCGCTGGAGGAGTTGCTGCGCCGCAGCGACATCGTCAGCCTGCATGCCCCCGCCACCCCCGAGACCTGGCACATGCTCGACCGCGAGCGGCTGGCGCTGATGCCGGACGGCGCGGTGCTCATCAACACCGCGCGCGGGTCGCTGGTCGACACCGACGCGCTGGTCACCGAGCTCAGGTCCAGGCGGCTGTCCGCGATGCTCGACGTCACCGAGCCGGAACCGCTGCCGTCCGACTCTCCCCTGTTCGACCTGCCCAACGCCTTCCTCACCCCGCACATCGCCGGCTCGCACGGCAACGAGCTGTCGCGGATGGGCGCCGCCGTCGTGGAGGAGCTGGAACGGCTGAGCGCCGGGCTGCCGCTGGCGCACCGGGTGAACCACGACGACCTGGACCGAGTGGCCTGATGGGACGGCGCGGCCTTCCGGATCGCCGGGGACCGCGGCTCCGTGTGGCGCGGGAGCGCGTCGTCCGCGACAATCGAGCTGCTTTGACGCGCCGTGTCCGCCGGTCTTCCCGTCCGCTGCCGAGACCGGCCCGGCCACGCTTCGCGTGGTGCTGCGTGAGCCGTGCTCAGCACCACCGCTTCGCCTGACGACTGAGGAAAGGTGCGCCTTGCCACGAAAGCCGGGAAATCCACAGCACGCCGCGCCCACGCCGCGGAAGGCTGCCGTGGACGACGACGAGCGCGCCACCATCCGTGACGTCGCCGCCCGGGCCGGGGTCTCCGCCTCCACCGTCTCCCGGGTGATCAAGGGCGACTACCCGGTCGCACAGGCGACGCGCACCCGCGTGCTCCGCGCCATGCGCGAGCTGGACTACGTCCTCAACGTGCACGCCCGCGCCCTGTCCGGAGCCAGCACCCAGATGGTCGCCTTCGTGCTCGACGACGTCACCGGCCCCTCCTTCGCCTACGTCGCCAAGGGCGTCGAGCAGCAGGCCACCGCCGAGGGCCGGCTGTGCATGGTCTGCACCACGCACGGCGATCCGGAGCGGGAGCTGCGGGTGGTGGAGGCCATGCGCGAGCAGCGCGCCGACGCGGTGATCCTGGTCGGCGGCGGCTCGGCCGACGACGCCTACCGCCGGCGCATGACGCACTTCGCGCACGCCCTGGACAAGGCCGGCTCCCGGCTCGTGCTCTGCGGTCGTCCGCCGCTCGGCGACGACGTGCCGACCACCGTGGTCGAGTACGACAACGAGGCCGGCGCCTACGCCATGACCAGCCACCTGCTCTCCCACGGCCACCGCCGGATCGTCTACCTCGGCGCCGCCACCGACGACGACCAGAACACCACCAAGATCATCCGCGTGCGGGGTTTCCGCCGCGCGCACGAGGACCACGGCGTGCCCCACGACCCGGACCTCGTCCTGCCCTGCTCCTTCTCCCGCAGCGCCGGCTACGAGGCCACCAGACGCCTGCTGGCGGCCGGGACCGAGTTCACCGCGATCTTCGCGGGTACCGACATGGTGGCCGCCGGGGTGCTGGCCGCACTGCGCGAGGCGGGTGTGCGGGTGCCCGAGGACGTGTCGGTCGCGGGCTACGACGACATCCCGCTCGCCGCCGACCTGGTGCCCGGACTCACCACGGTGCACATCCCCACCGAGGAGCTGGGCCGCACGGCCGTACGGCTGGCACTGGACCTCAGCCAGCCGCAGCATGTCGTCCTGGGCACGCACATCGTGGTCCGCGGCTCGGTCGGCAGGAGGGCCGTCACGCCTCACTAGGCTCCGGCGCGGCCTGACCATGAGCACGGCGTCGGCGTCCCGGCGAGGACCAGGCTCCCGCTCTCGCGTGGCAGACGGAAGGTGCCCGGCGGGTCAGGCGGCGGCGGTCAGGCGGGCCTCGGTCGTCTGCGTCAGCACGGCGCGTGCCACCGCGTCCGCCTGGCGCAGCATGGCGGCGTCGTCTCCCGGGCGGGCGAACCCGGCGGCGCCTCCCGCCGTCCACGGCCCCAGGGCGAAACGGCGGGGATGGACGTCGCCCGCCCGGCCGATCACCCGGCGGTCCGTCAGGCGCACGTCCAGCCGTCCCCAGGTGTCCCGGCACTCGCCCCGGGCGTACAGACCGGCGATCAGCGGGTCGGCGGCGCGGCTCACGTCCGGCTCGGGCAGCCGCGCCTCGACCAGGACCCGCGCGCTCACCGAGCCCGGCACGGCGGTGCCGGACGCGCGCCAGCCGGCGAGCCGCTCGTCCTGCTCCACGCGGAGGCCACCGCCGAGGAATTTGACGACCCCCGCCCTGGCCAGCGCCCGCAGCTCGGCCAGCCGGGACACGGGGGGACCGCCGGTCAGGAAGCGGAACAGCCGCTCGAACCACGGATCGGGCGCCCTGTCCGCCAGGACGGCGCGGGCGGAGAGGAGGCCGTGGATCATGGCCAGGTCCGCGCTGTTCGCCGGGTCCGACCGCCGCTCCAGTCCGGCGGCCAGGTAGCCGTGCATCCAGCGTTGCAGCCCGGCCAGGTCGCCGAAGCGCATGCCGTGCAGCGGCCGTTCCAGCCGGTCCAGGTTCAGCCGGTCCGCGACGCGGGACACGGACCTGGTGACCAGCGCCCGCATCTCCTTGCCGCCCCACTCGGCCCGTTCGAAGACGGCCTCGAAGGCGTCCCAGCCCATCCGGGTCCGCCCCGGGTGCGCGGTGAACAGCTCGTGGTAGTACGTGTACGCCAGCTCCTTGGCGACGGCCTGCCGCAGCTCCTCCACTGGGGTGGCGGAGGTGAGGAACCTGGGCAGGACGGGCGGCGGACCGGTGCGCAGGCGGCCTGGGGCGGCCTGGTAGGGCACGCCGCGCCGCGAGCCCACGTACAGCAGCGGCTCGGCGCCGCCGGGCAGGTAGACGAGCTCGCCCCCGCGCCCGCTCGTGAACCGGCCGCCCCGCTGCGAGGTGAGCAGCGCCACGAGCCCCGCGAACGCCTGCCCGGCGCCGCGCACCAGCACCGGCTCGCCCGCCGGGAGCTGCTCCGGACCAGGGCCGGCCGCGTCCCCCGAGGGCAGGTACAGGAGCCCGTGGCGGGCGGCGAGGGCGGCCTGCCCGGCCTCGTCCGGCGACGGCCGCACGCCGTGATGTCCCTGCGCCAGGATGACCGCGTCGGCGTCCAGCCGGGGCCCGCCGGACAGCTCCACCCGCTCCCGGCCCGCGGCTCCGGGGAGCCCGACCGCCCGGTCCCGGTGCAGGTGCACCCGGACGCCGCGCGGCGCCCCGCGCACGGCCCGCTCGAACGCGTCCGTGGAGACGGTCACGTCGCCGGCCGCCGGGGTGGCGAGGAGCCGCTCCGGCTCTCCGGCGCTCCACACGCGGCCCGCGCCGTGCGGGTACGGGTCCACCACGTGCACGTCCAGGCCGCCGTCGCCGATCAGGTCCGGGGCGTTGGCGCAGATCCGTTCGAGCACGCACGTGCCCGCGGGCCCGGCGCCGACCACCACGACCGCGGCCGGCCGCGGCCTCCCCCGTTCCGCGTAGCCCTGTTTCATGATCATGAAACTACGCGGACCGCAGCGGATTGTCAACATTTCCTACTTGATATGCATGTTTTCGGTCAGAGCCGCTCCCCCTCGGTGTCGAGGCGGGTGAAGGTGGCGGCCCGGACGGCCGCGCGGGCGGCGAGGACGTGCCCGTTGCACACCTTGGTCTCCGTCCCGGACGAGTCGGTCACCTTCCAGGTCACCGGCTCAGGGCATGGCCGACCGGCCCGATCGTCGTTCCAGGTACGGCGGCACACCCGGCAGGTGGTGACGCCCGCGCCGGCGGAGAGGGTGTTGCCGTGCTCGGGGCAGACGCCCCACGGGATGCCGCAGGGCTGCTCCGGCTGGGACCGCAGCCTGGCCAGGTCTCCGGCCGCGCGCTGAAGGTCCTCGCCGCCCCTTGCCAGCCAGTCCGCGGCGTGCCTCGCCGCCCGGAGCCGGTCACTTTCGGGTGAGCCGGCGGGTTCGCTGTCGCACAGCGACCGGACCTCGGCGGCGAGGGCCTCGGCGCGGCTCGCGAGATCGCGCAGTTGCGCGGGTGTGACGGTCAAGATGCCTCTCATCTCATCAAGACCGCCGTGGTGGCGGCCGGGAGGTGGTTGCGATGCTGCGTGCGGTGACCGCGGCGCCCCGTGGCCGCGTGACGACGCGGTGGTTCGACGTCTCCCCACCCTCATGATGCCTCCGCGCCGGCTGCGGCGCGCCGCCGTGGCGGGTCAGACGGCGCGGCCCTCCCAGGCCCAGGCGGCGATCTCGACCCGGTTGCGGGCGCCGAGCTTGGCCTGGACCCCGGCGATGTGGCCCTTGACCGTGCTCAGCGAGATCGACAGCTCGGCGGCGATCTCCTGGTTGGTGCGTCCCCGGGCGACGGCCCGTACGACCTCGGCCTCACGCTCCGACAACGGCCGCGAGGGCGGGCGGGCGGCGCTCCGGGCGTCCGCGAGGCGGCGCAGCAGCCGCAGGGTGAGCGACGGCGAGATCAGCGCGTCACCGGCGTGCGCGGCCCGGACGGCCTCCACGAGCAGGGCGGGGCCGGCGTCCTTCAGCACGAACCCGGCCGCGCCGCCGCGCAGCGCGCCCTGGACGTACGCGTCGAGATCGAACGTGGTGACCACGACCACCCGCAGCGGGTCCGCCACACCGGGGCCCGCCAGGGCGCGGGTCACCGCGACGCCGTCGAGGCGGGGCATCTGGACGTCCACGAGGCACACGTCCGGGCGCAGCTCGCGGGCCAGCGCGACGGCCCGCTCGCCGTCGGCGGCCTCGGCGACCACGCTGATGCCGGGCTCGTCCTCCAGGATGATCCGCAGGCTGGCGCGGACCATCGCCTGGTCGTCGGCCAGCAGCACCCTGATGGTCATCCGCGCTCCCGGGGAGGGAGGGGCAGCGTGGCCCGCACGGCCCAGCCGGCGGCGTCCGGGCGCGGGCCCGCGGTGAACGCGCCGCCGAGGGCGTCGAGACGCTCCCGCATCCCGGCCAGGCCGTACCCGCCGCGGTGCGGGAAACGGGCCGGTGCGGGCGGGGCGTCGTCGGTGACCTCGACCGTGAGGGTGCCCTGGACCTGGGTGACGCCGACCGTCACGGTGCGGGCGTGGGAGGCGTGGCGGGAGACGTTCGTCAGGGACTCCTGCACGATCCGGTAGACGGTACGGGCCACCTCGGGCGGCCACACCGGCTCCTCCTCGGCCAGGGTCAGGCGCACCGGGGGACCGGCGAACCGCTCCACCAGCTCCCCCAGCCGCGCGGGCGGGTCCGGAGGAGGCGCGTCGTCGCGCAGCAGCCCGACGGCGCGGCGCGCCCCCGCCAGCGCGTCGGAGCCGGCGGCCTCGATGTCGGCCAGGCAGTCCTCCACCCTCTCCGGGTGCCTGCGGGCGACGACCCGGGCGGCCTGCGTCTGGAGCACCACGCTCGTGACATGGTGGGCGACCACGTCGTGCAGCTCCCGGGCCAGCCGCAGCCGCTCGTCCCGGCGTACCCGCTCGACCGCGGCCTGACGGCGGGCGTGCAGCAGGCGCGCCCCGAGGCCGAGGCCGACGGCGGCGAGCCACGTCGCGCCGTTGAGCACGGCCACGGTGGGGCGCCCGGAGAAGGAGGCCAGCGCGCCCGTGGCCACCGCCAGCCCGCCCGCCGCGACGGCCCCCGCCTGCCGCCACGGCAGCGCCCGTACGGCGGAGCCAGATCGGAAGAGCGGCGTGGAGGGCAAGAGTGGTTAGCGCGGTATAGGCCCTGGTGGCACCCGTCGCATAAACAGTCAAATAAACAATGGTTCAACTGCAACGGCACCTGGAATTACACATCGAATTATACTAGGACGTACACCAGCAATTCTAGAAAGGACG